>DATLGZ010000329.1:0-3180 GCA_035540235.1 Acidimicrobiales bacterium
CGTGGTTCGGGGCCACCGCCGGCTCGGCGTCGGGAACCGACTCGAGTACGTCGAGGAAGCGCTCGAGTGACGTCCCGCTCGCCGCCGGGAGGTGGGAGGAGAAGATGCGGGTGGGCTGGAGGCGGCGCACCCCGTCGAGGACCTCGCTGAACCGGGGGCGGTCGACCAGGTTGGACCAGGGCGAGTCGGCCGTCGCCCACGCCACCATCCCGCCGGCCAGGGCGTCGTGAGGGACCTCGGCCGCGTCCTCCGTGGGCTCGGGCAGGATGGCCCCGAACGAGTCCACCGAGAACAGGTTGCCGGTGGCCTCGTCGAGCAGGCCCGTCGACATGGGGTTGTCGTAGAGCGGCGGCGCCACCGCCCGCAGCGTGCGGTCGCCCACCGGCAGGCGGTCGCCCACGCGGATGGCGGTGACCCGGTCGAAGGGCACCGGCCACCACGACGACATGCGCAAGGCGGCGAAGGCGTGCGTCACCAGGCGCACCTGGGGCGCCGCCTCCATGATCCGGGCGATGTTGCCGGTGTGGTCGGCGTCGTCGTGGGTCAGCCACAGCCAGCGCAGGTTGCGCAGCCCCACGATCGAGTCGACGGCGTCGAGGAAGGCGTCGCCGTCGATGCCCAGGCCGGTGTCGATCAGCACCGGCTCGGCCGCCCCCAGCACGTAGGCGTTGATGGGCAGCACCCCCGCGCCGGGGATGGGAAGGTGGACGGGGAGCACGTGCACGTCGGGTGCGGCCTGGTAGGGAGCGTCCATGGGGTTCCTCCTGTGGGACGGGATCTGCCCCCTGGGCGTTCGTTTCGGCCGGACGCCGTTCAGTCAGGAGTGAACGACCCAGCGCACGGGGTCGGCGGGGTCGGGCTCGTAGGCGCAGTAGAGGCCGGTGCGCACCCGCCGGTCGAGCACCCCGCCCGCCTCGGGGAGGTCCTCGGTGATGCGGGCGATGGCCGCCCGGACGGCCCGGGTGACGTTCAGCCGGGCCCGCTCGGCGGCGGCCGACGCCCGGCGGCTGCGGCCCCCGAGACCGAAGGCCTGGGCCAGCTGGGCCACCAGCTGGTCGAGCTCGCCCTGGAGGGTGGCGGCCCGCTCCTCCGCCCCCACCTCGATGGCCTCCTCGATCTCGCCGCGGAGGCGCTCGATGCGGTGGCGGTAGGCGGAGCGGGCCCGGGCGTCGAGCAGCTCGCCGGCGTCCCCCAGCCGGCGCCGGTCGGGCCCCTCGCCGGCGGGGGCCGTGCCCTCCACCCGGTCGACCAGGTCGAGGGCGTGGCGCTCGGTGCCCGGGCTGGCCACCAGCTCGGCCAGGTAGCGCAGGCCCTTGGTGTCGGGCAGCCGGGCCCGGGTGCCCCCGCCGGTCACCACCCAGCACCGGTCGTCGCGGGCCAGGGTGGCGGTGTCGCCGGTCGGGGCCGGGCTGCCGCAGTACCGCTCCAGGAGGGCCCGGTCGGCGGGGGGCACGACCACGTCGAGGCCGGCCAGGGCGGCGGCGGCGTGGCCCGCCTCCACGGTGGCGGCCGCCCGGTTGCCGGCCCGGTCGTGCAGGCGGACGAGGTCGAGCAGCAGCGTGGCCCGCAGCACGGGGACGCCGGCCGGCGGCAGGCGGTCGATGGCCGTCTCCATCGTGCCGATGGCGGCGGCCGGGTCGCCCTGGGCGGCCAGGACGCGGGCGTGCACCGCCTCCACCCGGGCCTGCAGGCCGGGCACGTCGAGCCCCGCCGCCCGGTCGACGAGCTGGCGGTAGGCCGCCGCCGCCGCCTCGACGTCACCCACGCCCAGCTCGGTGTCGACCACCACGGCCAGCAGCTCGGCGGCCCGGAGGCGGTCGCCCTGGATCGCCCGCAGCCCCCGGGCGGCGGTGGCCCGGGCCAGCTCGTAGTCGCCCCGGGCGAGGTGGAGACGGGCGGCGGGGAGCAGAGCCTGGAAGTAGCCGTCCTTGCCCACCAGCAGCATCTCCGCCTCGGCCAGCCGGCCCTGGCGGACCCGCAGCTCGGCCAGGCTTATGGCCGGGTGCCAGCTGGGGATGGGCAGGCGGGACTCGAACAGCTCGATGGAGCGGGTGAGGACCGCCTCCGCCTCGGCCCAGCGGCCCAGCTCGCACAGGGCGGTGGCCTGGACGCTGTCGCAGTGGCTGCCCAGGTAGACCTGGAGGCCGTTGGCCTCGCCGATCAGGCCCTGCCGCCGCAGGGCGTCGGCCCAGAAGCCGGCCCGGTCGAAGTCGGCCGCGTAGTAGCAGGCGGTGAAGAAGGAGCAGACCGACTTGCCCGCCGTGTCCAGGTCGTCGGCGGGGCCGCAGGCCAGGGCCATGGCCTCGTCGAGCATGGCCATCCCCTCCGCCACCTGGCCGGCCTGCACGTAGGCCAGCCCGCCGTCGGCCAGCGCCTTGGTCTCGAGGTTGACGTCGCCGAAGCGGCGGGCGCGGTCGAGGGCCAGCTCGGCCCGGGCCCGCAGCTCGGCGGGGTCGTCCACGTCGCAGCCCAGCCCGAACACCGCCACCCAGCCCTGCTCCACGCAGGGCGGCTCGTCCTCGAGCAGGCGGGCGGCCCGGTGGAACCAGGCCCGGGCGGCGGTGCGGTTGCCCAGGAAGCTCTCGTAGAGGTCGCCCAGCCGGGCGCACGCCAGCGCCGCCCGCTTGCGGTCGCCGGCGGCGGTGAAGCCCCGGATGGCGGCGGACAGATGGGCGGTCGCGCCGTCGAAGTCGCCGGCCGCCTGGGCCTCGTCGGCCCGCTCGACGTGCCGGGCGGGGCCGGAGTCGACCATCGCCACGGCCGCCATCGTACGGGCTGGTCACCGGTGGCCGGGCGCCGCCCCTCCCGGGGCCCGGGCCCGGGGCCTGAGGCGGCGGCCGTCGGGCCGGACCCACGTGACGGGGCCGCCGGCGTCCCCCTCGACCCGCCACCCGCCCTCGTGGACGAGGCGGTGGTGGGCGGGGCACAGCCAGATCAGGTTGTCGAGGTCGGTGCGGCCGCCGTCGGCCCAGTGGTGGCGGTGGTGGGCGTGGCCCCAGCGCCGGTGCTCGCAGGCCGGGAAGCGGCAGCCTCCGTCGCGGTGGCGCACCTGGCGGACGAGCCAGGCCGGCACCGTGCGGCGGGCCGTCCCACGCCCAGGGGCCGGCCGTCGGGGCCGTGGACGA
Source organism: Acidimicrobiales bacterium (assembly GCA_035540235.1). Lineage (GTDB taxonomy): Bacteria > Actinomycetota > Acidimicrobiia > Acidimicrobiales > AC-14 > JBFMCT01. Next base: position 3,126 of record DATLGZ010000329.1, read on the forward strand.
CCCACTCCACCCGGGCGTCGCACGCCCGGCGGCGCAGGGCCTCGAAGCTCAGCCC
>DATLGZ010000330.1:0-5406 GCA_035540235.1 Acidimicrobiales bacterium
TCGATGGTCGGGTTGTTCTACGCCTCCACCCGCACCGAGGCCGGGCCCGACCAGCGCTACGTGGTGGCCCGGCGGGCGGTGGCGCCCGGCGCCAAGCTGGAGGCGGCCGATCTCGGGCGCGTCGCCATCGACCTCCCGGCCGCCACCGCCGCCCGGGCCTTCACCGATCCCAACGCCCTCGTCGGCGCCACCGCCATCGCCCCCCTCTCCGAGGGCGACCTGGTGCAGGCCAGCGCGGTGGTGGCCAAGCCCAGCGCGCCGTCGAGCCGGGAGGTCACCTTCACGGTGTCACGGGCCACGCTGGCCGAGGGGCTGGAGGCGGGCGAGCAGATCGACGTGCTGGCCACCTACGGCACGGGCGACGACGCCTTCACCACCGTGGTGCTGCGTTCCGCCCTGGTGGTGGGCCTCGACCGGGGCGACCGGCCCAGGGTGGGCGACGGCCGTGACGCCTCGGTCACGGTGGCGGTCGACGAGCCGGGCGAGGCGGTGGCCGTAGCCCACGCCGTGCAGCTGGCCAAGCTGACCGTGGTGCGGGCGACGGGGGCGGCGCCCTACACCGGCGCCCCGCCCACCTTCCGGCAGGGCCCGTCCTCCCCGGGGCGGTCCTGAGATGGCGGGCGAGCGGTTCGTGGTCCTGGGCCTGGCGCCGGCCCGGGCCGGCTGGTTCCGGGCGGTGGGGAGCTGGGCCAACAGCGGCGCCCTCCCGGCCGAGTTCGTCAAGTGCCTGTCGGCCGAGGAGGTGGGCGCCCGCCTCGACTCCGGGCGGCCGTTCTCCGCCCTCGTCGCCGACGGGTGCCTCCCGTCGGTCGACCGTGACCTCGTCGCCCGGGCCAGCGCCGCCGGCTGCGCCGTGTTCGTGGTGCACGACCGCCGGGTCGACCGCGACTGGCCGGCGCTGGGCGTGGCCAAGGTGCTGGCCGCCGACTTCGGGCGCGACGAGCTGCTCAACGCCCTGTCGGCCCACGCCCGCCTCGTCCAGCGCAGCTCGGCCCGGGCCGGCGACGTGGTGGGCCGGCCCGCCTCCGGCGGCTGGCGGGGCACGGTGGTGGCGGTCACCGGCCCGGGCGGCACGGGGGCCTCGACCGCGGCCATGGCCCTGGCCCAGGCCCTGGGTGACGACGTCCGCCACTCGGGGATGGTGCTGCTCGCCGACCTCCGGCTCCACGCCGAGCTGGCCATGCTCCACGACGTGGGCGACGTCGGGCCCGGCGTGCAGGAGCTGGTGGAGGCTCACCGGGCGGGGATGCCGCCGGCCGATGAGGTGCGGAGGCTGGTGGTGTGCCCCGAGGGGCGGCCCTACTCGCTGCTGCTGGGCCTCCGCCGGGCCCGCTACTGGCCCGCCCTGCGGCCCCAGGCGTTCGCCGCCGCCTTGGAGTCCCTGGAGAGGGCCTACCGGGTGGTGGTGTGCGACGTCGACCCCGACGTGGAGGGCGAGGACGACGGCGGCTCGCTCGACGTCGAGGAGCGCAACGTGATGAGCCGCACCGCCCTGGCCCGGGCCCAGGCGGTGTTCGCGGTCGGCTCACCGTCGCTCAAGGGGCTGCACTCCCTCGTGCGGGTGGTGGAGGGGCTGCTCGCCTTCGGCGTGGCGCCCGCCCGCATCGTGCCCGTGCTCAACCGGGCGGCCCGCTCGGGCCGGGCCCGGGCCGCCCTGGTCGCCGCCCTGGCCGAACTTGTCGGCCCGCTGCTGCCCATCCCCCTCGACGCCGAGCCCGGCGAAGCCGGCCTGCGTGGCCCGAACGCAGTTCCCGGCCTGCGTGGCCCGAACGCCATCTCCGGCCTGGCCGGGCCCATCTTCCTCCCCGACCGGCGCGTCGAGGAGGCGCTGCGCGACGGCGCACGCCTGCCTGGCGCGCTGGCAGCCCCGCTGGCGGGCGCGCTCCGAGCCGTCGCCGAGCGCGCCCGGCCGGCGGATGGCCCCGGTCCCGCCGCCGAGCCCGAGCCGGTCCGCCCCGGGTCGCTCGGGCACTACACCGCCGAGGCGGCCGGCTCGTGAGCGAGCTGTCTCCCCTCGAGGAGATCGAGCGGCGGGTGCAGGCCCGGGCCAAGGAGATCTCCCTTGAGATGGCCACCGACGGCGGGAGGGCCAAGCTGCGGGCCCTCATCGACGACGAGGTGCGGGCCTGGTCGTCCGACTTCCAGCGCGGCCTGCGGGCGTTCGACCTGGCCGACCCCGACGTCGTGGCCGAGCGGGCCTTCCGCAACCTCGCCGGCTACGGCCCCCTCGAGCCCCTCCTGGCCGACGAAGACGTCTGGGAGATCATGATCAACGGCCCCGACCTGATCTTCGTCAAGCGCCACCACGGGCCGTCGAGCTACCACGACGAGGTCTTCAACGACGACGAGCACGTCGTCCGCACCCTCACCAAGATCCTCGACGACGCCACCCTCTCGCACCGCAAGCTCGATCCGGCCGAGGGCCTGCAGGACGCCCAGCTCGACACCGGCGCCCGCCTCCACATCGTCCACGGCGACGTGGGGCGGGACGGGCACGTGCTGGTCAACATCCGCAAGTTCACCGGGGTCGCGTACCGCCGCCTCGACGAGCTCGTCGACCGGGGCATGTTCGACCGCCAGGTGGCGGAGTTCCTGCGGGCGTGCGTGCGGGCCCGCCTCTCGATCGTGTTCTCCGGCGCGCCCGGAGCGGGCAAGACCACGCTGCTGTCCTGCTGCGCGGCCGAGCTCGACCCCAGCCTGCGGGTGGTCATCGCCGAGGAGGTGTTCGAGGCCGACCTCCCCCTGCCCAACGTCGCGTCCATGCAGACCCGTCCGGCTCGATCCGACCGCCGCGAGGTCGACCTCCGCCGGCTGGTCGCCGGCTTCCTCCGCATGGCCCCCGACGTGGCCATCGTGGGCGAGGTTCGCGACCGCGAGGCGCTGCCCCTGCTGCTCACCCTGTCCTCGGGCGTCAAGGGTTTCACCACCATCCACGCCGGGTCCGCCCGCCAGGCCCTCACCCGCCTGCGGTTCATCTGCCAGCTGGCCGACACCTCCACCGAGCTGCCCCTGTCGGCGTTGAGCGCGCTGGTCAGCGAGGCGGTCGACCTCGTGGTGCACTGCGCCCGCGTCGGGGGCGACGTGCTGGTGAGCGAGATCGTGGCCGTGGAGGAGCTGCAGACGGGCCGCGACGGCGTGGCCTTCACCCTCACCGAGCTCTTCAACCGGCCCCGGCGGGGTGAGGCGCTGCGGTGGACGGGCCAGCTCCCGGTGCGGGCCGGCCGGTTCCTGGAGGAGGCGGGCTACGACCTGCGGGCGCTGCTCGACGCCTCCGGCCCGCCGGCCAGCGGGGTGGCCGCTCGCCGGCCGCGAGCCACCGGTGCGGCGGCCCGCCGGCCCCGCCCGGCCAAGGTGGCGGTCGAGTGACGCGGCTGGGCCTGTGCCTGGTGGGGGCCTACGGCGTGTTCCTGCTGTACACGTCGGTGGCGTTCGGGTGGCGCGGCCTGGGTGTGTCGCCGAGTGTGCGGGGGGCACGCGGCCGACGGCGGGGGAGGGTGCAGCAGTGGCTCGCCCAGGCCGGCCTCGACGGCGTCCGGCCGTCGCAGTTCGTGGCCGCCGTCGCCCTCATCCTCGTCGTCGTGAGCGCCCTGACCTACGCCCTGCTGGGCGCCATCGTGCCTGCCCTGGCCGTCGGCGGGTTTGCCGCCACTTACCCGGCCGTGTCCTACCGCACCCGGCGCCGCCGGCGCCGCCAGTCCACCGCCGAGGCGTGGCCCCGGATGATCGAGGAGATGGCCCTGCTGACCGGTTCGCTGGGGCGGTCGATCCCCCAGGCCCTGTTCGAGGTCGGGGCGAGGGGCCCCGAGGAGATGCGGCCGGCCTTCGCCGCCGCCCAGCGGGAGTGGCTGCTCACCACCGACTTCAGCCGCACGGTGGCGGTGCTCAAGACCCGCCTGGCCGACGCCACCGCCGACGCCGCCTGCGAGACGCTGCTGGTCGCCCACGACGTGGGCGGCACCGATCTGGAGCGGCGGCTGGCCGCCCTCGTCGACGACCGGGTGGCCGACGTGCAGGACCGCAAGGACGCCCAGGCCAAGCAGGCGGGCGTGCGGTTCGCCCGCCGGTTCGTCCTCATCGTCCCCGTCGGCATGGCCCTGGCCGGCCTGTCGATCGGCAACGGCCGGGCCGCCTTCCGCTCGCCCGCCGGCCAGCTGGCCGCCCTCTTGGCGGTGGCGGTCGTCATCGCCTGCTGGCTGTGGTCGGGCCGGATCATGCGGCTGCCCGACGAGGAGCGGGCGTTCGAATGAGGCTGGCGGTGCTGTGCGGGCTCGGGCTGTGGGCGGGTTCCACCCTGCTGTTCTCGCAGCTGCGGTGGTTCACCCGCCTCAGCCTGGCCGACCGGCTCCGCCCCTACTCGGCGGGCGGGGCGGCCAGCTCCGGGAGCCGCCACGTCCTGTCGCTGGAGTCGTTCCGCGACGTGGTGGGGCCGCTGTGCCGGGGCATCGGTGAGCGGTTGTCCCGGGCCCTCGGGGTCACCGAAGACGTAGCCGTGCGGCTGGAGCGGCTGCACTCGCCCCTCGACGTCACCGCCTTCCGGCTGCGCCAGGTGGGGTGGAGCGTGGCCGGCTTCGGCCTGGCTGCCCTCGCCACCGTGGCGGTGCGGCCGCCGCCCGCCGCCGCCCTCATCTTCCTGCTGTCGGGCCCGTTGCTCGCCTTCCTCGTCCTCGAGCAGCGGCTGGCGTCGGCGTCGGCGGCGTGGAAGGCGCGGCTCTTCCGCGAGCTGCCGGTGGTGGCCGAGCAGCTGGCCATGCTGCTGGCCGCCGGCTACAGCCTGGGTGGCGCCCTCAACCGGCTGGCGGCCCGGGGCAACGGCGTGGCCGCCAAGGACCTGGCCCGGGTGTGCGGCCGCATCCGCCAGGGCCTCTCCGAGGTGGAGGCGCTGCGGGAGTGGGCCACCGTGGCCGACGTCGAGGCCCTCACCCGCCTGCTCCCCGTCCTCGCCCTCAACCGGGAGGCCAGCGACCTGGGCCGGCTCGTCTCCGAGGAGGCCCGGGCCATCCGCCGCGACTCCCATCGCCAGCTCATCGAGACCATCGAGCGCCGGTCCCAGCAGGTGTGGGTGCCGGTCACGGTGGCCGCCCTCGTGCCCGGGATCCTCTTCCTCGTCGTCCCCTTCATCGAGGCGCTGCGCCTCTACTCCCAGTCATGAACCCTCACAAGGAGCAACACCGATGATCGACAGAGTGCTGTTCACCTACGTCTGGCTGCGTATGACCGTGGGCCGAGCCGTGCGCGACGAACGGGGCGAGGGGGTCATCTCCGCCGCCATCGCCGTGCTGATCATGGCCGCCCTGGGCGCCGTCATGTGGATCGGCATCCAGCAGCTGTGGGACAACGCCAGCACCCGCACCGACAACCAGATCTCCCAGATCGGCAGCTGACCGGGGTGCCCGGCGGGGGCGGGGG
>DATLGZ010000331.1:0-4692 GCA_035540235.1 Acidimicrobiales bacterium
TTGACGGGGTGAACGGCCCGGCCCCCCACCACCTCGAGGATCTGGTTGCCCACCTTCTTCAGGGCCAGGCCCCGCTCCACCCACTCCCGGTGATCGGCGGCCATGGCCAGGCCGCTCGGGTACCCGAGGTAGTCGGGGGCGTGCAGCAGGAAGACGTGGAGGCAGTGGCTCTCGATCCACTCCCCGCAGTAGAGGAGGCGGCGGAGGTCGCGCAGCGCCCCCTCCACGGCCACGCCGCACGCCCGCTCGACCGCCTGGCACGCGCTCATCTGGTAGGCCACCGGGCAGATCCCGCAGATGCGGGCGGTCACGTCGGGCGGCTCGGTGTGGCGGCGCCCCCTCAGCATCGCCTCGAAGAAGCGGGGCGGCTCGTAGATCGACAGCTCGACCGACGCCAACCGGCCGTCCTCGATGCGGACGGTCATCGCCCCCTCGCCCTCCACCCGGGTCAGGGCCGGGGTGTGGAGCGTGCGGTCAGCGCGGTGCGTCATGGCGGCGGCTCTCGTCCTCGAACTCGGGGGCGGCGGCGTTGAAGGTCCGGAACACCCGCACCAGGTCGTCGGCGGGCATGCCCAGGCCGGCGAGCCAGCCGGCCAGCGCCGGCGTGTTGGGCTTCTCCTTGGGCCCGAAGCACCCGTAGCACCCCCGGTCGTAGGCCGGGCACAGGGCGCCGCAGCCGGCGTGGGTGACGGGGCCGAGGCACGGCGTGCCGGCTGCCACCATCACGCACACCGTGCCCCGCCGCTTGCACTCACCGCACACCGCCTCCGACGGGATGGTGGGCTTGCGGCCCACCAGGAAGGCGGCCACGACCTCGAGCAGCTGGCCCTTGTCGATCGGGCACCCCCGCAGCTCGAAGTCGACGGGGACATGGGCGGAGACGGGGGTGGACGTGGCCAGGGTGGCGATGAAGTCCGGGCGGGCGTAGACCGCGGCCGTGAACTCCTCCACGCCGGCGAAGTTGCGCAGGGCCTGGATCCCGCCGGCGGTGGCGCAGGCGCCGATGGTGACCAGCCGCTGCGACACGGCCCGCACCTCGCGGATGCGCTCCACGTCGTGGGGGGTGGTGACCGACCCCTCCACCAGCGACAGCGTGTAGGGCCCGCCCACCGTGGCCGCGCCCGCTTCGAGGAAGTAGGCCACCTCGATCTCCCCGGCCAGGGTCAGCAGCTCGTCCTCGCAGTCGAGCAGGGTGAGCTGGCAGCCGTCACAGGAGGCGAACTTCCACACCGCCAGCGTCGGCCGCCCCGTCACAGCTGCACCGTCACAGCTGGCGCACCGCCAGGAGGGGCTCGGCGTGGTCCCACGTGAGCACGGGGCCGTCGCGGCAGAGCAGTACGGGGGCCAGCTGGCAGTGCCCGCAGCGGGCCACCGCGCACTTCATGTTGCGCTCCAGCGAGAGCTGCACCCGGTGGGCCGGCACCCCCATCCCGGCCAGGGCCAGCGCGGTGAGGCGCATCATCACCTCGGGCCCGCACAGCAGGGCGGTCGTGCGCGCCGGGTCGAGCCGAAGCGCGGGCAGCAGCTCGGTGACGACGCCCACGTGCTCCCGCCAGGCCGGCCCGGCGTGGTCGACGGTGAGGTGGACATCGAGGGCGGCGGCCCGCCGCCACGACTCCAGCTCATCGCGGAAGAGGAGGGCGGCGTCGGAGCGGGCCCCCACGACCAGCACCACCCGCTCGTACCGGGAGCGGTCGGCCGCCAGGCGCAGGACGGCGTGGCGCAGTGGGGCCAGGCCCACACCGCCGGCCACCACCACCACGTCGTGGCCGGTGGCGCCGTCGAGGTCCCACCCCCGCCCGAAGGGGCCGCGCACGCCCACCGTGCCGCCCTCGCCGGTGCCGCACAGGGCCGACGTGACCGCTCCCACGGCCCGGATGGTGTGCAGCACGCCCCCGTCGGACCGCCCGCTCACCGACACCGGCACCTCGCCCACCCCGAAGGCGTAGAGCATGTTGAACTGCCCGGGGGTGAAGCCGGCGGGGGGGCCGGTGAGCGGGGCCAGGTCGAGGGTGACGGTGTCGGACGTCTCCCGGCGCCGGCCCCGAACCAGGTAGGGGACGGGGACCTCAGCCGGCACCGTCGCCGCCGTAGAGGTCGAGCAGGCGGATGCGGGCGGAGCGCAGGCGGCCCTGCACCACCGCCACCAGCCGCTGCATCAGCTCGAAGCCCAGGCGCGGGTCCTCCTGGCACCTGGCCCGGATGCAGGCGCCGTCGAGCTCCACCGCCCGGACGGGTTCGATGGCGCGGCCGTCCCACGTCCACCGGTAGGGAGGGACCAGCCACGAGAAGCCCAGGAGGGCGTCGGGGCCCACGGTGTCGATGACCAACGTCCCCCGGCCGGGGACGTGGGCCTCGAGGGCGACCCGGCCCTGGCGGAGGATGTAGAAGCGGTCGGCCGGATCGTTCTCGCGGAAGAGGTACTCGTCCGCCGCGAAGTGGGCGTTGCGGCCGCAGCCGGCGATGAACTCGACGGTGGCCTCGTCGAGGCCGGCCAGGAGCTGGTGCTCGGCCAGGAGCTGGGCGATGGTGCGCACCGCCATCAGTCCGGGCTCCCGCCCGGCGGCTCGCCCCGGATGGCGGCCACCTCCTCGGTCAGGTCGATCCCCACCGGGCACCACGTGATGCACCGCCCGCAGCCCACGCACCCCGACTCGCCGAACTGGTCCCACCACGTCGAGAGCTTGTGGGTCATCCACTGGCGGTACTGCGAGCGGGTGCTGGGGCGGACGCTGCCGCCGTGCAGGTAGGAGAAGTCGAGGGTGAAGCACGACTCCCACCGCCGCCAGCGCTCCGACGTCTGGGCGGTGAGGTCGGTGACGTCCTCGGGGGTGGTGCAGAAGCAGGTCGGGCAGACCATGGTGCAGTTGCCGCAGCTCAGGCAGCGCTCGGCGACCTCGTCCCAGCGGGGGTGGTCGAGGTTGCGGCCCAGGAGCACCGGCACCTCGGCCGGGCCGGGCATCGTGCGCCCCATCGACTCGGCCGCGCCCGCCACCACCTGCTCGGCCGCCGACAGGTCGGCGGGCCCGGGGGGCCGGCTCGGCAACCGGGCCAGCAGGGCCGCGCCCCGCTCCGTCCCCACCTCGACCAGGAGCTCGTGGCGCTCGCCGTCGAGCAGCTCGGTGAGGGCGAGGTCGTAGCCGGCTTGGGCCCGGGGGCCGGTGCCCATGGACACGCAGAAGCAGGTGCCGCCGGGAGTCCCACAGTTGACGGCCACGACGAAGATGCCTCGGCGGCGGGCGGCGTAGCCCGGGTCGGGGTGCTCGCCGCCGGCCAGCACCCGGTCCTGCACGGCGATGGCCCGCAGGTCGCAGGCCCGGGCCCCGAAGAAGGCCAGGGGCGCCGCCTCCTCGACCGGCGTCTCCACGGTGAAGCCGGTCCCGTCGGCGCGGCGGCGGGCCCGCCACTCCAGGACGCGCGGCGGGTGGAGGAACTGCTTCCACGAGTGGGGGCCGGTGGCGAAGCCGAACAGCGCTCGGTCGGGGCGGCGGGCGAGGCGGTATTCCCCCCCGTCCTGGTGCTCGGTCCAGCCCACGGGCAGGTCGTCCATCGTCGTGATGTCGTCGTGCACGATGGCGCCTTGGCGCACGGTGGGGCCGACGACGCGGTAGCCGTCCGACCGCAGGGCGGCCAGCAGCAGGTCCACGGCGGCGACGTCGACCACCGCCGGGGCTTCGTGGACGTCAGACGTCACGCAGGCAGCTTGCCAGCTTCACCACGCTTTTGGGCGGCCGCGGGGCCGGCACGGCCGGTGCCGGTCAGCCGGCGCCATGCGAAGGGGACCCGTCCCCGCTTGAGCACGCCCGCCTCGATGAGGGCCACCAGCACCGGTCGGGTGGCCTCGTGGCGCAGGGCCCGGCGTGAGGCGCTGCTCTTGACGGCCCACCAGGTGCGCCACGCAGGCAGCCCGGCGGCGGCGTACACGCCGGGGTGCACCAGGCTGTCGAACATGTACTCGATGATCCACGGCGCCTGGTGCCGCACCCGGGCCCGCTCACACCACGAGGCCTTCGCCCACAGCTCGGGGAGGACCATGCGGGCGAAGGCCAGGTGCCGGGCCTCCTCCTGGCGGTGGTAGTGGCTCACCTGCCGGAGGAAGGGGTCGGTCCCGGGGTGCTCGGCGGCCAGCTTCTGGATCAGGTCGGGGATCTCCTCCCCGGCGAGGACGAGGACGTACATCAGGGCCTGGTGGCCGAGGATGGTGCGGACCATCCAGTGCTTGACCGCGCCGAGCACGCCGCCCTCCAGGGGGTTGGCGGCCTTGGGGTCGAGCTGGCGCACCGCCCGCACGAACAGGCGGGAGTGGCGGGTCTCCTCGCCGACCTCGTGGAGGGCGTAGATGATGCGGGGATCGCTGAAGTCGGTCGCCTTGGAGATGTGAAGGAGGAAGCCGGACCCGAGGATCGCCTCGAAGCGCACCCCCTCCTGGGCGATGGCCGCCACCTCCTCCCGCGAGAGGGCCGCCCGCTGGGCGGCGGTCAGCTCGAGGTCCAACCCGGCCGTGCTGAGCAGCTCGTCGGGCAGGACCTGGCCGTCGCCGAACGCGCCGGGAATGGCCTGGTCGGGGTCGACTACCTGGCGGGCGGAGACCTCCGACAGGCGGGCGATACGGGTGGCGAGGGGAGCGGTCACGGGCACCTCCGGATCCGGCCTCGAACGGTTCAGGATTCAATGCTACATGGATTCGTGTAG
>DATLGZ010000332.1:0-5494 GCA_035540235.1 Acidimicrobiales bacterium
GGCCAACCGCACCGACTACGACCTCACCAAGCACGCCGAGCACTCGGGCGAGAAGCTGGAGTACTTCGACCAGGCCAGCGGCGAGCGCTACGTGCCCCACGTGGTCGAGCCGGCGGCCGGGGTGGGCCGCAGCATGATGGCGTTCCTGCTGGCCGCCTACACCGAGGACGAGGTCAACGGCGAGAAGCGGACGCTGCTGCGGCTCCACTCCCGCCTCGCCCCCTACAAGGTGGCGGTGCTGCCCCTGTCGAGGAACGAGCGGCTCACTCCCACGGCCAAGGAGCTGGCCCAGCGGCTCCGGCCCCACTTCTCCACCGACTACGACGAGACCCAGGCCATCGGGCGGCGCTACCGCCGCCAGGACGAGATCGGCACGCCGTGGTGCGTCACCGTCGACTTCGAGACCCTCGACGACCACGCCGTCACCATCCGCGACCGCGACACGCTGGCCCAGGAGCGGGTGCCCGTCGATAGTGTGCTGGAAGAGTTGCGGGCCCGGATCTATGGCTGACAGCGCACGATCTCCTCGCTACAGTTGCAGCCCAAGAGCGGGATATCGGTATACGAGCAGGAGTGAACTGTGAGCGAGTCAGGTCACGGTGGTGGTGAGCACACCCCGACGTTCAGTTCCAGGAGCCCCGCCGGCGGCAACTGCACGGCGTGCGGCAAGCCTGTAGCCCTCACCCAACGACGCTGCCCAGCTTGCGGCGCCTGGCAGCGACCGTGGAGCACAGGCGGCAAGCCCAGCCGCTGGGCCCGCTACGACGTGGGCGGGTCCGGTCGCCCCGACGAGTGGGGTGCGCAGCAGGGCCAGAACAGCGAGGTGCAGAGCTCGGTATGGGTCCGCTGGGGCCCCAACGGCGAGTACGTGCGCCAGTCAACGCCTACGGGCCAGCCCGCCCCGTCGGGCGCTCACAGCCGCCCCGAGCGTCGCCGCAAGGGCAAGTAGCGCCGGGCGCCTGCCGGGGCGCGCCGCTGTCACCATCGGCCGAGGGGGCGGGTCCAAGCGCGAAGTAGGCTCGGCGGCCGAGCCATTCGCCAAAGGAGACCCCGACCCTTGACGTACGTCTTCGCGTTCGACCACCAGCACGACCAGCCGCCCATGAGCCTCAAGCACCTGCTCGGGGGCAAAGGGGCCAACCTGGCGGAGATGACGTCGGTACTGGGGCTTCCCGTCCCCCACGGCTTCACCATCTCGACCGACGCCTGCCGCGCCTACATGGACGGCGGCTGGCCGGCGGGCCTGTCCGACGAGGTGGCGGCCCAGCTCGTGGCCCTGGAGCAGAAGATGGGCAAGCGGCTGGGCGACGCCGCCGACCCGCTGCTCGTGAGCGTGCGCTCGGGCGCCAAGTTCTCCATGCCGGGGATGATGGACACCGTCCTCAACCTCGGCCTCAACGACGAATCGGTCAAGGGTCTGGCTCACCAGACCAGCGACGAGCGATTCGCCTACGACTCCTACCGCCGCTTCATCTCCATGTACGGCCGCATAGTGCAGGGCGTGCCCGGCGAGGAGTTCGAGACGCTGTTCGAGAAGGCCAAGGAGGCCTCGGGGGCCGCCTCCGACGCCGACATCCCCCCCGCCACCCTCGCCGAGCTGATCGACTCCTACAAGGACGTCGTCCTCCGCCACACCGGCGAGCCCTTCCCCCAGGACCCGGCCGACCAGCTGCGGGGCGCCATCGAAGCGGTGTTCAGATCGTGGATGGGCAAGCGGGCCGTCGACTACCGGGTCCGCGAGCGCATCCCCCACGACCTGGGCACGGCCGTCAACGTCCAGTCGATGGTGTTCGGCAACCGCGACGAGAGCTCGGGCACGGGCGTGGGCTTCACCCGTGACCCCGCCACCGGCGAGAACCGGTCCTACGGCGACTTCCTGGTCAACGCCCAGGGGGAGGACGTGGTGGCCGGCATCCGCAACACCCTCAACCTCGACGAGATGCGCAACCTCTTCCCGGCCATCTACGACGAGCTGCTCGCCATCTTCGACCGCCTGGAGCGGCACTACCGCGACATGTGCGACACCGAGTTCACCATCGAGCAGGGCAAGCTCTGGATGCTGCAGACCCGGGTGGGCAAGCGCACCGGCATCGCCGCCATGCGCATGGCGGTGGAGATGACCACCGACGAGCGCACCCACCTGAGCAGGGAGGAGGCCCTCCAGCGGGTCAGCGCCGAGCACCTCGAGCAGGTCCTGCACCCCCAGTTCGCCGAGAGCGACGTGGAGGTCATCGCCACCGGGCTCGCCGCCTCGCCCGGTGCGGCGGTGGGGCGGGCCTACTTCACCGCCGACGACGCCGAGGCGGCCGCCCACCGGGGTGAGAAGGTCATCCTCGTCCGCAGCGAGACGTCGCCCGAAGACGTGCACGGCATGATCGTGGCCGAGGGCATCCTCACCGCCCGGGGCGGCCTGGTGAGCCACGCCGCCGTCGTCGCCCGCGGCTGGGGCAAGCCGGCCGTGGTGGGGGCCGAGTCGGTGCGCATCAGCGGCAGGAGCTTCAACGCCGGCGGCGTCACCATCGCCGAGGGCGACACCATCGCCATCGACGGCACCACCGGCCGGGTGGTGGGCCGGGACGTGGCCCTGAGCCTGTCGGAGCCCCCCGAGGAGTTCACCACCATCCTGGCGTGGGCCGACGAGGTGCGGGCCGGCAAGATGGCGGTGCGGGCCAACGCCGACACGGGCGCCGACGCCGCAGTGGCCCGGGGCTTCGGGGCCGAGGGCATCGGACTGTGCCGCACCGAGCACATGTTCCTGGGCGAGCGCCTGCCCGTCGTCCGGCGAATGATCCTGGCCGACACCCCCGACGAGGAGGAGGCCGCTCTCGAGGAGCTGCGCCAGGCCCAGAAGGAGGACTTCGCCGGCGTGCTGGAGGCGATGGACGGCCTGCCCGTCACCGTGCGCCTCCTCGACCCGCCGCTGCACGAGTTCCTGCCCCGCGTCGACGAGCTCAGGGTCAAGGAGGCCACCGGCTCCCTCACCCAGGAGGAGAAGGCCTACCTGGGCGCGGCCGAGGCGTGGCACGAGCAGAACCCCATGCTCGGCACCCGGGGCGTTCGCCTCGGGGTGATCAAGCCCGGCCTCTACGCCATGCAGGTGCGGGCCCTGATGGAGGCGGCGGTCGAGAGGGTGAAGGCGGGTGGGCGGCCCGTGATCGAGATCATGATCCCGCTGACGGTCACCCGGGAGGAGCTGGCCCTGGCCCGCAGCTGGGTCGAGCAGGCGGTCGGGGACGCCGGCTCCGGGATCGACGTGACGATCGGCACCATGGTGGAGACCCCCCGGGCCGCCATCTGTGCGGGCGAGATCGCCGAGGTGGCCGACTTCTTCTCCTTCGGCACCAACGACCTCACCCAGATGACGTTCGGGTTCAGCCGCGACGACGTAGAGGGCCGCATGATGGCCCTCTACCTGGAGCAGGGCCTGCTCAAGCGCAACCCCTTCGAGACCCTTGACCCCACCGGCGTAGGGGAGCTGGTGCGGGTGGGGGTGGCCCGCGGCCGCTCCACCAAGCCCGACCTCAAGGTCGGGGTGTGCGGTGAACACGGCGGGGACCCCGAGTCGATAGCCCACTTCTACGACGCCGGCCTCGACTACGTCTCCTGCTCGCCCTTCCGGGTCCCCATCGCCCGCCTGGCGGCGGCCCAGGCGGTGCTGGGGGCGGCCGGCGGCGTGTCCGCCACGGCCTGACCGCGGCCGTTGTTCGAGTACGCCCAGGCGGCGGTCGAGGGCGCCCTGGCGGCGGGCGCCACCTACGCCGACGCCCGCTTCGGCCTCAACGCCAGCGAGTCGCTCAGCGCCCGCAACGGGGTGCTGGAGGGGCTGCGCCAGGGGGAGTCGGCGGGCGTGGGCGTGCGGGCCCTGATCGGGTCGTCGTGGGGCTTCTTCTCGGTGGCCGAGCCGTCGGAGGCCAGCGCCCGCCAGGCGGGCCACGAGGCGGCGGAGATCGCCAAGGCGTCCGCCCTCGTTCCCGGCCCTCCCCTCGAGCTGGCCGACGTGCCCGCCGTGCACGCCGAGTGGGCCTCCGGATGGGAGGAGCACCCGCACGAGGTGTCGCTGGCCGAGCGGGCCGACCTGCTGGTGGGGGTCACGTCCGCCATGCACGCGGTGGGGGGCGTGTCGGTGGGCGAGGCCTACCTCAGCGCTTGGGACACCCAGAAGTGGTTCGTCTCCAGCCAGGGCGCCCGCATCTTCCAGCACCTCGTCGAGACGGGCGTCACCATGAGCGCCACCGCGGTCGGCGAGCAGGAGACGCAGCGGCGGTCCTACGGGGGCGTGGGCGGCACCTACGGCACCCGGGGCTACGAGCTCGTCCGCCAGGTCGACCTTCCCGGCAACGCCCAGCGGGTGGGGGAGGAGGCGGTGGCCCTGCTGGCCGCCCCCGAGTGCCCGGCCGGCACCACCGACCTGATCCTGGGGGCGGAGCAGCTCGCCCTCCAGGTCCACGAGTCGGTGGGCCACGCCATCGAGCTCGACCGCATCCTGGGCTGGGAGGCCGCCTTCGCGGGCACGTCGTTCCTCGACCTCTCCCAGCTGGGCACCTTTCGCTACGGCTCCGAGCTCATGAACGTCACCGCCGACGCCACCCTGGCCGGCGCGCTGGGCACCTTCGGATACGACGACGAGGGCACGCCCGCCCAGCGGGTCGACATCGTGCGCGACGGGGTCTGGGTCGGCGTGCTGTCGGGCCGGGACTCGGCCGCCGTCACCGGCCTGCCCCCGGGCGGCATGGTGCGGGCCGAGAGCTGGGCCCGCCTGCCCATGGTGCGCATGACCAACGTGGGCCTGTTGCCGGGCGCGTCCTCGCTGGAGGAGATGATCGCCGCCACCGACGACGGCGTCTACATGGAGACCAACCGGTCGTGGTCGATCGACGACAGGCGCCTGAACTTCCAGTTCGGCTGCGAGGTCGGCTACGAGGTCAAGAACGGCAAGCGGGGCCGGCTCCTCCGCAACCCGACCTACACGGGGATCACCCCCCAGTTCTGGGCGGCCATGGACATGGTGGGCGGGCCGGCCGAGTGGCTGTACTGGGGGACGCCGAACTGCGGCAAGGGCCAGCCCATGCAGTACGGGCACACCGGCCACCCGGCCGTGCCGGCCCGGTTCCGCGACGTCCGGGTCGGCGTGCGGGGGCGAGCGGGGTGACGCTGCGGGGCGGGGACCTGCTGCTGGAGGCGTGCGAGGGGATCCTCGAGCGGGTCGGCCACCGGGCCGACGCCGAGGTGACGGTCTCGTCGGGCCGCTCCGCCCTCACCCGCTTCGCCAACTCCCACATCCACCAGAACGTGGCCGAGGTGGGCCACTGGGCCCGCCTGAAGGTGGTGGTCGGCGGCCGCTCGGCGACGGTGGGCACGTCCCGGCTGTCCACCGGCCTCGACGAACTGGTGGAGCGGGCGCTGGCGGCCGCCGCCCTGCGCCCCGCCGACCCCGGCTGGCCCGGGCTGGCCCCGCCCGCTCCCGCCCCCGTCGTCCCCGACGGCTGGGACGAGC
>DATLGZ010000333.1:0-2781 GCA_035540235.1 Acidimicrobiales bacterium
CCCTCCGGCCACGCCACCACCGCCGTCAGGTGGGCGCCGTGGGTGACGTCGGGGTCGTCGCCCGCGTCCTTGACGACCGCGCAGCGGTGAGGGACGGCGGGGTCCACGTCGGTCACGGGGAACGCCACCCGCTGCCCGCCGGGCAGGCCGACCTCCACCGTCTCGGGCGGCGCCCCCTCCACCAGCCACACCGTCGCCGCCTTGGCCGCCGCCGACGCGCACGTCCCCGTCGTCCACCCCGTGCGCAACCCCTTCGCCCCGGCCACCTCGGGCGCCAACGGCGGCTCGAAGGTGGTCACCGGGGGCGGGCGCCGGGGCGGCCCTGGGTCGAGCCGGGGTGGGAGCGGAGCCGGTAGGACGTGGTGAAGGTGGGCGCGTAGAGGTGGGAGCGGCGGGGGACGGGGCCGCCGGCCAGGGCGTCGCCCACCAGCACGAGGACCGTCCGGGTGGCGCCGGTCGACCGCACCGCCGCCGCCAGCTCCCCCACGGTGGTGCGCACCACCTGCTCGTCGGGCCAGGTGGCCCGCACGACCACGGCGGCGGGGGTGTGGGGCCGGTAGCCGGACCCGGCCGCCAGCAGCTCGTCCTGCAGCTCGGCGGGCCGGGCGGCGGAGAGGAACACGGCCATGGTGGCGCCCGAGGCGGCGAAGGCGGAGACCCCTTCGGCCTCGGGCATGGAGGCGGCGGTCCGCCCCGCCAGCCGGGTCATCACCACGCTCTGGCTCACCCCGGGCACGGTCAGCTCCCGACCGACGGCGGCGGCGGCGGCCGCCATCGACGACACGCCGGGCACGATCTCCCACGACCGCTCGTGGGCCAGGCACCAGTCGATCTGCTCGGCGATGGCGCCGTAGAGCGAGGGGTCCCCCGAGTGGAGTCGCACGATGGCCGTCCCCTCGCCGGAGGCGGCGTAGACGGCCACCACGTCCTCCAGGGTCATGGTGGCCGAGTCGTGCACGGCCACGCCGGCGCGGCAGTGCCCGAGGACCGCCTCGGGGACGAGCGACGAGGCCCACACCACCACGTCGGCCGCCGCCAGCCGGGCCGCGCCCCGCAGGGTGATGAGATCGGGCGCCCCCGGCCCCGCCCCCACGAACGAGATCACGACCGGGCCCCGGCGGGCACGATCACCGTGGCCAGGTAGGACGCCGGCCCGGCGGCGGCCAGGTCGCCCAGGCTGCCGACACGCTCGCCCGGCATGCCCAGCAGCTCGCCCGCCACCGCTCCGTCGATGCGCCCGGCGGCCGCGGCCGCCGCCGCCAGGTCGGGGAGCCGCCGCCCCCCCTTGTACAGCACCACCGTGGCGCGGGGGTCGTCGAGGTCGGCCCCGACGTCCTCGCCGTCGAGGGCGGTGCGGACTACCAGCCGCTCGGCCTCGTCGGTCACCACCGTGCCGGTGCGGGCGGCCAGGGCCTGGAACGCCATGATGCCGGGCACCTGCTCCACCGTGGCGGTGGGCCGCAGCCCCCGCACCGCCGCCGCCACCGAGCTGAAGGTGGAGTAGGTGAGCGGGTCGCCGAGGGTCACGAACGCCACCTCGCCCCCGTCCAGCAGCTCGGCCACCCGGCGGGCGGCGCCGGCGACCGACCGGTCCCGCTCGGCCCGGCTCGGCGCCATGGCGAACGGGAGCCGCTCGATCGCCACCCCCGGCACCGCCTGGCGGACGATCAGCTCGGCCCGCCCCACCGCGTCCACCGCGGTGGCGGGGGCGACCACCCGGTCGGCCCGCCGCAGGGCGGCGACGGCCCGCACCGTCAGCAGGTCGGGGTCGCCCGGCCCCACGCCCACGCCCACCAGCCGCCCGGGCAACGGGGGGTCGGCGGGAGGGGCGGGGGCGCCACCCCTCACCTCGGCCTCGATGGCGGCCCGCACCACCTCGGCCTCGCTGCGGCCGGTGGCGGCCGCCCGCATGGCCAGGGCCCGCTTCAGGTGTTCGGGGAGGTAAACGCTGGTCTTCCGCACCGGTACGTAGGGTACGACATAGGGCAATCCCCACCCACCCCCTGCGTTCTGGTCAGCGTGAGGGCGTCCTGGCGACACGAACGGTGACCAGTTGCATGGGGTCGGGTACAGTCCCGAGGCCGCGGTTACGGGAAGCCGGTGAGATTCCGGCGTGGTCCCGCCACTGTGACGGGGAGCGAGCCCCACGATGCCACTGGGCACGAAGAGCCTGGGAAGGCGGGGGGAGCGTCGATCCGGAGCCAGGAGACCGGCCGCGGTGCAGTGTCATGCCCGCCACCACGAGGATGGAGGTTTCGATGGCAGCGATCGTCACCGCGCCGGCGCGCCGGCCGGCCTGGCCGGTCCCCTACTGGGCAGTGGCCGTTGTGGCCGCAGCCGTGGCCTTGCTCTGGCTCGTCACCATGGAGGGCAGCGCCGTGTCGCAGGCCCTGGGCGGCACGCCCGCCTTCCTGCACGAGCTGTTCCACGACGCCCGCCACCTGCTGGGCGTCCCTTGCCACTGAGCGCACCCCGCCCCGGCCCGACCGTCGCCCGCGCCGCCACAGTAGGTGTGGTGGTAGGTGTGGTGGTAGGTGTGGTGGCGGGCGTGGTGGCGGCCGCCTTCCTCACCGTCGCCGCCCAGCCGTCGGTCGAGGCCGCCATCCGCATCGAGGAGGCGGCTGCCGCCGCCCACGGTCACGGCCACGAGGACGGGACCGAGGTCGTCTCCCGAGCCGTCCAGCGGGGCCCCGGCCTGTTCGGCGCATACGCCCTCACCGGGGCCGGGTTCGGCGCGCTGCTGGGGACGGTGTTCGTAGTCGCCGGCCGGCGGCGGGGGGG
>DATLGZ010000334.1:0-8761 GCA_035540235.1 Acidimicrobiales bacterium
AACGCCTTCGAGCGCAACCGGGGCCGGGCCTACGCCATCCCGCTGGTGGCCTGCATCGCCATGAACTGCCTGCTGCAGGCGTTCGAGTACTGGCGGGCGGGCGAGACCAAGGTCCACACCCCGTTCCGCATCCCCAAGGACCACCGCATCGGCGTGGGCTTCTGGGAGGCGGCTCGCAGCTGGCTCGTCCACCACATGGAGATCGACAAGGGCAAGCTGGTCAACTACCAGATCACCACGCCGTCCACCCTCAACGCCTCCCCCACCGACCCATGGGGCGGCCTCGGACCCTACGAGGAGTGCGTGGTCGACACCCCGCTGCTCGAGTCGGTCCCCGAGGACCAGATCAAGGGCATCGACGTACTGCGGGCGGTGCGCAGCCTCAACCCCTGCATGCCCTGCACCACCCACATGGACACCGGCCGGGGCGTCATCGTGCGGGAGGTCAACTCCTGCGGCTGTACCTTCGAGTAGACGACTCACCGACCCATCCCCGTAGTCCCGGCGCCCCCGCTCAGGCGGGGGCGCCGTTTCTCTTAGGCTTGACAGTTGCCATGGACGAATCTCTCCCGCCAGAGGAGCCCAAGCCCAAGCGCAAGCGCCGCCGGGTGCTGGTGGCCGGCTTGGGCCTGCCCTGGTTGCGCGACCTCGACTACGGCACCCAGTTCGTGCGCCGGGTGGCAGGCGAGCCGTGGCCCAAGGGCGTTTACGTGGAGGACCTCTCCGTCTCCGCCCACCGGGTGCTCGACCGGCTCAAGGAGCTGAAGCCCCACAAGGTCATCCTGGTGGGGGCCATGCCCCGCGACGTCGACCCGGCCGGCACCATCCGCCGCTACAAGCTCGACCTCACCCCGCCCGACGAGTCCGACCTGGCCGAGCGGCTGGGCGAGTCGATCGGCGGCATCATCGACCTCGACCACACGCTTGCCATCGGCAAGTGGGGGAAGGGATTCCCCGAGGACACGGTTGTCATCGAAGTAGAGCCCGGGGACCGGTCCTTCGGGCTGGGCTTCTCCGAAGAGGTGGAGGCGACCGTGGACGAGGTCCTGGCGCTGATCCGGGACGAGTTGGCCAGCTTCATGAACAACTCAGCTTCTACAGCTTCTACGAAGGACACGGTCCCGGGGGAGAATGGTGCCCAGAAGAGCGTGAACGCCGAGGGAGCGTCATGAGCGACATCGAACAGCTGGGGTACACCGACATCATGCCCAGGGTGGGCGAGCTGGCCGACGAGCTGGCCAGCCACCCCGACCACCGCGTCCGCGAGCAGGTCATCGAGCTGCTCGACTGGGTGGACGTCTTCCATCGCGAGGGCCTGGGCCGCCTGGTCGAGCTCATACGGGCGTGGCGCGGCGAGGTGTTCCTGGAGGCGGTGGCCGAGGACGAGATCGCCGGGCCGTTCCTGTCTGTCTACGACCTGGGCGAGGCCCCCGACGAGCGCGACATGCTGGAGGCCCAGGAGGCGGTCGACGCCGCCCTGGAGGAGCTGCGGCCCTTCGTGGAGTCCCACGGGGGCACGATCGTGGTCGACTCCATCAAGGACGGGGTGGTGACCGTCCAGATGCTGGGGTCGTGCGACGGTTGCCCGTCGTCCAACGCCACCCTCACCGGCGGTGTGGAGGAAGCGCTGCGGCGGCACTGGCCCAACTTCCGCCGCCTCGAGGTGGTCGACCCCGACACCGAGGAGCAGGGCAACGGCCACGCCGGCCACGATCATGGCGCCGGCCAGGAGCAGCCCGTGCAGCTCCTGCAGATCCGCGGCCACGAGCTCCAGTGACCGGCGGGGGCGGAGGCGACGAGACAGGAGGCGGGGGCCGGCCCACCGGGCTCCTCGAGGCCGACCAGATGGCGTTCCGCTCCCGAGCCCTGGCCCAGTCCGAGGTCTTCACCCCGGTGGCCCGGGCCGTGGTCATGGACGACATGGCCACCGAGCGGGAGGCTCAACCCGGCAACTTCGCCATCTGGGCCAACGCCGCCTACACCAAGGGCTACTGCGTGCGGAAGGTGGAGGAGGACGACATCGCCTTGACCTTCGACCTCGCCCCTGACGACCAGATGCCGCCCCGGTCGGAGGTGGAGGCCATGACCAACACCATCTCGCTGGCCCTCCGCTCCGAGGACTCCGACGTAGACGCCTACCTGATCAGCGACGAGGACCGCCTATTCGACGTGCTCGACCAGATCATCGGCTCCGAGGTGCGCAACCGCCTCGACACCGTGGGCAGCGAGACCAAGATGAGCTCGCGGGCGAGAGGGGAGCTGGAGGACTACATCACCTACTGGGTGGTCCGGGGTTACGCCCTGAGGGCCGCCGAGCAGGCCACCGGCGCCATCGTCCCGGCCGCCTCCGCCACCTCGTGAGGGTGCTCGTCGCCGGCGTCGGCAACGTGCTGCGGGCCGACGATGCCTTCGGCGTGGAAGTGGCCCGCCGCATGCAGGACATGGACCTGCCCCGGGGCGTGAAGGTGGTGGAGACCGGGATCGGCGGCATGGCCCTGGTCCAGGAGCTGCAGCGGGGCTGGGACGCCCTCATCGTGGCCGACTGCGTCGACCTGGGCCGCCCACCGGGCCAGGTGATGATGATCCTGCCCGACGTGATCGACGTGCAGGTCCTGAGCCTCGAGGAGCGCATGGACCTGCTGGCCGACATGCACCTGGCCACCCCCGAGCGGGTCTTCATGCTGTCCAAGGCGCTGGGAGTGCTGCCCGCCAAGCTGATGATGGTCGGCTGCCAACCCGTCGATCCCGACACTCCCGGCATCCCCATGTCGGAGCCGGTGCGCAAGGCCGTCGACGTCGCCGTCGAGGAGATCCTCCGCCACATCGGCGAGCTGCGAGCCGAGGAGCGGGCCGCCCGGGCCGTCAGCCGGGCGGCGACCGACCCCGCCGCCCCGGCCGCGCCCGCCGCCGAGGAGACCCCGTAATGTCCACCTCCACCATGGCCGACCGCCAGCAAGCCATCCGCCAGCTCGAGGACCAACTGGCCCGCACTCCCCGCAGCCAGCGGCCCCACGAGCATGCCGCCCTGTCCTACCGGCTGGGGCTGGCTTACGCCGAGTCCACCGGCACCCAGACCGAGGGGTTCCGGCGGGCCCTGAAGTACTTCGACACGGCCGCCTCCATCTTCGACCCCCGCTTCGACCCGGTGGAGCACGCCCGGGTGCTCAACGCCGCCGGCAGCGCCCACCGGGGCCTGGGCAACCGCATCAAGGCGGCCCAGCTGTTCGAGCAGGCCGCCCAGCTGTTCCAGGGCAAGGAGGGGCGGGAGGCGGAGCTGGCCGCCGCCCTCAACAACCTGGGCCTGGTCCGCACCGAGCAGGGCCAGCTGGAGGCGGCCATCGAGGCGTTCGACCAGGCCGTCGGCCTGTTCGACACCTCGACGCCCGACGGCCGCCGGGGCAAGGTGGCCACCCTGGCCAACCGGGGCCAGGCCCACGCCGCCATGGGCACCGACGAGGGGCTGGAGGCGGCGGTGGCCGACTACGAGGAGGCCCAGGGCGACGTCGACATCGAGGAGGCGCCCTACCACTACGGGCACCTCCAGCACAGCATGGGGGTGGCGTTCTCCGCCCTGGCCAACCGCAAGCCCGACGAGCGGGAGCGGCTCCTGCAGGAGGCGGCGGCCGCCTTCAAGGAGTCGCTGGTGGTGTTCACCCGCTCCACCATGCCGTACCAGTTCGCCCTGGCGAAGCACAACCTGGGGCTGGCCTACGTGGGCCTGGGGGGCGTGGTCAACCAGCGCCGGGCCCTGGCCTGCTTCGAGGACACGGTGGGCATGCTCGACCCCCGGTTGCAGAGCGACGCCTGGCGGCAGGCCTACGCTAGCCTGGAGCGGGTCGAGAACGATCTGAAGGCCCAGTTCGAGGGGATGACCCGCATCTCCTCGTTCGTCGACCTGCTGGCCTCGCTCAAGGCCGACGAGCGCTACGCCCTGCTGCGGGAGCGGCTCTTCCACTACATGGCCCTGCCCGAGCCCCAGCGCAGCCAGTTCCTCACCGAGCTCGACCTGGCCATGGCCAAGCTCGAGCCCGACAAGGCCAAGCGCATGATGGAGGACGAGCTGACGGTGCTCATCGAGTTGCCCAAGGACCGCCTCGAGGTCGGGCTTCAGACCCGCCTGCGGGCCCACCAGGCCATCGACGACGAGGAGGTCGCCCTGGCCGCCGACACCGCCCTCGACCAGGCGATCGGCAACGCCCTGGGCGGTCCCCAGCGGATCCTGGTGCGGGACTACCTCGAGGGCATCGGCTGGGAGCGGCCGTGAGCGTCGGCGAGGCGGCGCTCAAGACGGCGGCCGAGTTCCTCGACGCCATCGTCTGGGGAGAGCACAACGTCGTCTGGCGCCTCATCGGCTCCGAGGGCCGGGCCGAGGTGCTGGAGGTGGCCACCAAGCGGGGGATGGACGAGGGGTTGGCGGCGCGCCTGCGGGCCGACACGGCCAGCCCGGCCGAGACGAACGAGTTCCTGGCCGACCTGGTCAACGGCCTGCGGTCGGAGTTGGCCGGCAACGACCTCGACCATGTCACCTACGAGCTCGACGAGGCCGAGTCCGACGAGCAGAAGGCGGTGGTCAAGCTGCACGTTCCCCTGCACCCGCTGCTGGGTGGGACCCTGCCCATCGGCACTCTCTTCCTCGTCTTCGAGGGGGGCGACTGGAAGGTGGCGCGCCTCATTCCTCTCACCAGCAAGTAGGAGGACCGCTCCGCGCGCGAGAGTGGGGGGCATGACGCCCGAGCCGGAGTCGACGGCCCAGCCCGAGTCCGGGCAACCGGCCCAGCCCGAGTCGGCCTCGGCGGCCCAGCCCGAGTCGGCCTCGGCGGCCCGCGCCCGGGCGGTGGCGGCCAACCCGACCCAGCCGCAGGCGGTCGGCCCCGAGACCGTCGAGCGCTACGGCCGGCCCATGCGGGTGTACCCGGTGGCGGTGTCGTCGGAGGTGATGGCCCAGGCCTGGGCCAACAAGGAGGCGGCGCCCCACGGGGCGGCGGTGGTGGTCGAGCACGAGATCAACCCCCGTGGCCTGCACGGCGCCCTGTGGGGCACCCCCCCGTCCGACACGCTGGCGTGCGCGGTGATCCTGCGGCCTTCGGTGGCGGTCGAGGAGGCCGAGATCACCTGGCTCGTGGGCGGGCTGGCCGCGGTGGAGGCAGCCGAGTCCATCACCGCCAGGTCCTACGCCACCTGGTGGCCCGACTCCATCGTGGAGCGGGACACGGGTGACCCGGTGGCGGCCGTGAAGGCCGAGATCCAGCTCGGCCCGGGGCAGGTCAAGTCGGCGGTGGTAACCGTGCGCTTCGACCTGCTGCGGCTGGAGTGCGACCCCGAGTCGGGGCGCGACACGCTGCTGGAGGCCCTGGTCGGGGCGTTCGACACGGTGGCGGCCCGCCTGGAGGAGGGGGCGGCGGGGGTCGCCACCGCGTTCGGCGAGCGCTGCGCCATGCTGGACAAGCGTGTGAAGGTGAAGCTGCGGCCCAAGGGGGAGACGCGGGGCGTGGCCCGCCGGGTCGACCGGGCGGGCCGGCTCGAGGTCGAGTCGATGAGCGGCATGGTGGAGCGGATCGGCGTCAACCAGCTGATGGAGCTCGAGGTCGTCGAGCGGCCGCAGGGCTAGGCTCGCCGCCGGTTCTACCGCGCTCCCGCCCTTTAGCCTGCGATCACCGGTCCCACGAAGGTTGGCGATGCGGGCGCGCCCGCAGAAGGAGGGGGAGGGTGTCGGTTCGTCAGCTGGTCGGCGCGGGGTTGGTCCTCGCCCTGGCGGCGGCAGGGTGCAGGGGGGGCGGCGAAGAGGAGGAGCGCGCCGGCCCCACCACCACCCGGTTCCCCCCGACCCTGCCGGTCAACAACCAGCAGCTGTCCGAGGGCCAGGGAGTGTGCGGGTTCCTCAACCAGGGCGACGTGTCGGCCGCGGTGGGGTCGCCCACCAACGCGGGCACGGGCACCCGCACCCAGACCGGCGAGTCGTGCCGGTGGACGCTGCGCTCCGACGCCCGCCAGTTCGTCTCCATCATCCTCGACCCGGCTGGGCGGGAGTCGTTCGAACGGTTCCGGAGCGCGTCGAGGCCGGCCCCGAGCACCCTGCCGGGGGTGGGCGACCAGGCCTTCGTGGCCGGCGACACCGCCTACATGCTCAAGGGCAACAACTTCGTGATCCTCAAGGTGGCCACCACCCAGCCCGACGCGGCCCGCCAGCAGGCCGTGACCCGCTTGGTGACGAGCGCCGCCAGCCGGGCGTAGACACCCTTCGGAGCGGGGCGCCGGGAGCTCCCGGTGGGGCCCGGCGCCCCTAACGGGGAAGGTGGTTACCGGCCCCCGCCACCTCCGGCGTCGGGCTCGCGGAGCTGGCCGCCCTCGCCCAGCGGTCCCTCGTCCTCGCCGGGAAGGGCGTAGGGGCGGGGCTGCTGGGTGCCCTTGCCCTGGAGGTCCTGCTGCTCGATCTGGGCCATCCGGTCGACGAGCTCCTGCGGGCGCTCGGGGTCGACGCCGGTGTTGAAGTCCGGGCGCGACGGCGGCTGGTCGGGCAGGACGGGGTTCTCTTCCTGGGTCGACGACATTCGATCGCTCCTCCCTTTCTCGCTACTCAGGGCCTTTCTCGCTGCTCAGGCCTTTTCTCGCTGCTCACGGCCATGTACCCAGGGAGGCGGGGGGGCCGAAACACCGCCGGCCCGCTGGCGGTGCGGCTGTGCCAAGATGGCCGGGCCACCCAGTGTCGTTTGATAGGTGCCCGTTTGATGGGGCCGTTCGTGATGGGGCCGTTGGTGATGGCCGGAAGGGAGCTCGGGCATGAAGCTCGGAATCGTCGGCAAGGGCGGGGTGGGCAAGACCACGATCTCCGCCCTGATCGCCCAGGTGTACGCCGAGCGGGGCAAGCGGGTCCTCGCCATCGACACCGACTCCAACCCCAACCTGGCCATCAGCTTGGGCCTTGACCTGAAGTCGGCCGACGACGTGCCCATCCTGCCCCGGCGCATGATCGTGGGTGGGGGAGACGGCGCCATGACCCCGGCCGAGCTGGTGGGCGAGTACGGGGTGATGACGCCAGCCAACGTCATGCTCATCCACGCCATGCGGATCACCCAGGCGGGCGCCGGCTGAACGTGCGGTAGCCACGCTGCCGTGCGCAGCATCCTGGGAGCCGCAATCGACCAAGAGGCCGACGTGACCCTCGTCGACATGGAGGCGGGCCTCGAGCACCTCAGCCGATCGGGCGGCACGCTCGCCTACGCCGACGTGCTGCTCGTGGTGATGGAGCCGAGCCGCAAGTCGATCCTGACCGCCGGCCGCACCATCGTGCTGGCCAACGAGCTGGGCCTGAGCCGCGTCTACGGCGTGGGCAACAAGGCTCGGGAGGGTGACGAGGAGTTCTTCCGCGAGGTGTGCGCCGAGTACGACGTGCCCCTTGCCGGCATCGTGCCCGAGAACGAGGACGTGGCCGAAGCCGACCGCTCGGGCCAGATCCTGGGTGAGGGCCAGGGCGACCCGGTGAAGGAAGCGGTGCGAAACATCGTGGACTTCGTCGACGAGGCACTGGTGAGCACCTAGGAGGCTGGTGTCTGAAACCCCTCCCTCAGCGGCCGACCGCCCTAGGCGCCGGAGCACGGCATCCGCCGAGACACAGCTCAGTGGTTACGTTCTAGAGAACCTCGGCTCTCAGTCTTTCGCTCTATAGGTTCACGACATACAATGGCTCCGAGGGCGCCAGCGTCGGTGCTGGCGCGAACGGAGGGCTGCTTCATGAACTGGTGGTGGCTGGTAGCCGACATCCTGCTCATCGCGGTTGTCGCGCCGACGGTCGTCTACTTCCTCAACAAGGTGTACCGGCCGGTCAAGGAGATCCAGGCCTACGCCCACGACATCCTCGAGCACGGCGTGCTGCTCACCGGCACGCTCGACGCCGTGCCGAAGCTGGGGCGCACCCGTGAGCTCACCGCCCAGACTCGCGACGCCGCCGGGCGTTACGTGTCCGCCCTCGCCCGCCTGGTCTAGGCGCTTGCCCAACACCCGTTCGACAAGTTCGTTGTTATCGAGAACAGGCTGTGTAGAACAACAGCTGTGTAGAACAACAAATGGAGGATCCCGTGGGGATTGAGTCGATTCTTCTCTTCATCGGGCTCGCGGTGGCGGTGGCCACCATCGCCCTTTACCTGATCGTTGTCGCCGCCATGCTGCGCGACGTGAGCTTCACCGTCGGCACCGTGCTCGTCGGCGTACGGTCGATCGCCCTCCAGACCCAGCCCATCGGGTCGGTGCTGCGCGACATCGTGCGTGACGTGCAGACCATCGACGAGGCCCTCGAGGGGCTGCTCGAGCAGGCCGAGGAGGCGGAGGCGGCTCGGGAGGTGCGGGCCGGCTAGACCGGCCCGGGGCGCGTGCCGACCACGCGCCACGCAGAGTGCCGACGTTGGCCCCCTTCCAGGGGGCCAACGTCGCGTATCCGGCCGGTTTCGCGCTCTGCGAGGTCAAAATGGCGCACTCAGGGTGTTGCCCCCTGGCCGGGCGATGCAATAGAGTGCCGCCGAAACGTGCTAGAGGTACGGGCCAGTTCAACGACTCCGCACTCGCTGCAGCTCTTCGTCGCCTCACCGTCGGACTCGCGCCAGGTCCAACCACTTCAGGGGGGAGAGTAATGATGCAGCGGTGGAGGTCGGCCAGCAGCCAAGCTGGTCAGGCCACGTTTTCGCTGATCCTCGTCGTCGTCGTCGTTGCGATCGCAGTCGTACTGCTGTACCGCACGGCGTGGACGGCCGACAGCATCAACCAGAAGGCC
>DATLGZ010000335.1:0-8472 GCA_035540235.1 Acidimicrobiales bacterium
GATCTGGTGCAGCCCCCGGTTGGCGGAGCGGGCGTCGGCCACGGCGGCGGCGATGGCGTCGGCGTGGAGGGTGTTGGGCGGGGTGCGCAACTCGATGGCGAAGCCGTCCCGGGCCATGGCCACGTTGACGAAGAGCCCGTCCGGCACCCGGTACACGTAGGCCAGGGTGCGGTCGAGGCGGTCGGTGCGGGTCTCGTCGTACACGAGGCGGACGGTGGCGCCTGCGGGCAGGAGCTGGCGCAGGTGGTTGGTGGCGTCGACCGCGAAGCAGGCGTCGGTCTCCACGTCGGGGGCATCGATGCCGATCATGCGGATCTTCACCCCGTCGAGCAGCTCGAAGCTGTCACCGTCGAGCACGGTGCGCACCACCCCGTCCTCACCGGGGGGCAGGGCCACGGTGGTGGTCGTGGTGGGAGGCGGCAGCGTCGCCAGGGTGGTGGTGGCGCGGCTGGCGACCCGCTCGCCGCCGTCGTCGCCGCGGGCGAGCAGCACGAGGATGACCACGATCACCACCGCCGCCGCCAGCAGCTGCAGGCCCAGGCTGCGGGAGCGGAACCCGCGCCACAAGCCGGCCAGGTCGCCCCACAGCGTGCGGCGGCGCGGCCCCGGCGGCCCTCCCCAGTCGTCGTTGTAGGTCACGGGCGCCCTCCACGTCGGGCGGTACGGGCCTTCGATTCAACCAGAGCGGCGGCCGCGATTGGGTGAGCCCCCAACTCAGGGCTTCACGGCGTGGATGATGGCGTCCACCACCTCGACCTCCTCCCCGTCGGGCGTGGGGGTGCGCAGCCGTACCGTGTCGGCCCGGGTGACGGTGAGCCCGAGGGCGGCCAGCTCGGCGGCCACCACGGGCGGGTCGATGAGCATGGCCGGGTCCTTGGGCCCCCCCGTGCCCTCGGTGGCGTTGCGCACGTCGTAGCTGACCTGCACCAGGCTGCCACCGGGAGCGAGCCCGGTCGCCACCGCCGGGTAGAGCTGGCGGCGCTGGTCGGGCGGAGGGTGGAAGAACGAGCAGAGGACGAGGTCGAACGAGCCCGGGGGGAGGCGCAGGGTGTAGACGTCTGCGGCGGCGAAGGCCACGGAGCGGCCCTCGGCTCGGGCCCGGGCCGCCGCCCGGGTGACGCCCACCACCGAGAAGTCGACCGCCGCCACCGTCCAGCCCCGCGACGCCAGCCACACCGCGTGGCGCCCCTCGCCGGTGGCCACGTCGAGGGCGCGCCCCGGAGCCAGCCCCTCGACCTCCGCCACCACCAGCCGGTTCGGGTCGCGAACGAACATCTGTTCCCGCGCCGAGTAGCGCTCCTCCCACCCCTGCCGATCCATCCGCACATCTTCGCGGCAGAATCCCGCGATGAGCGGCGACCACCGTCCCCCGGTCGCGGCCGGGCCCGTGCCCGCCCGGGTCCGCCGCCTGCTCCTGTTCGCGGTCCTGCCGCTGCTGGTCGCCACCATCGCCGGCCTGGTCGCCCTGTGGCCCAGCGGCGACCTGCCCGCCCGCCCTACCAACCTCGGCGCCCTCGTCGAGTTGGAGACGGCCACGGTCACCGAGGTGGAGGTGGTGCCCTGCCCTCACTCGCCCCAGTCGGTGGGACAGTGCATCGAGGCGCAGATGCGGATCACCAGCGGCCCCGACGAGGGGTCGATCCAGCCGCTGGACATCAGCGTGGGGCCGGGCAACCCCATCCTGGAGCGGGGCGACAGGATCGTCGTGGGGCGCAGCCCCGACCCCACCAGGGGGCCGCTCTACTACTTCTCCGACTACCAGCGGCGGGCGCCGTTGACGCTGCTGGCGTTCCTGTTCACGGGCGTGGTCATCGCCGTCGGCCGGATCCGGGGCGTCACCGCCCTGATCGGCCTGGTCATCACCTTCGCGGTGCTGATGAAGTTCGTCGTGCCCGCCCTGCTCGAGGGCCGCAGCCCCCTGCTGGTGGCCATCGTGGGCTCGGCGGCGGTGATGTTCGTGATCCTCTACCTGGCCCACGGCATCAACGCCCAGACCACCACCGCCCTGCTCGGCACCCTGGCCAGCCTGGTGCTCATCGGCGTGCTGGCCGGGTGGTTCGTCGAGGCGGCCCGCATGTTCAACCTGGGCAGCGAGGAGGCGACGTTCCTGCAGGTGAGCGCGTCCCAGGTGGACCTTCGGGGGCTGCTGCTGGGGGGGATCCTCATCGGGTCCCTGGGCGTGCTCAACGACGTGACGGTGACGCAGGCGTCGGCGGTGTGGGCGCTGCGGGCCGCCGACCCGACGGCGCCGGCCCGCCACCTGTACCGGTCGGCCATGCGCATCGGCCGCGATCACATCGCCTCCGCCGTCGACACCCTCGTGCTGGCCTACGCGGGGGCGTCGCTGCCGCTGATGCTGCTGTTCACCCTGGCCAACCGGCCGGTGGGGGACGTGCTGACCGGCGAGCTGGTGGCGGAGGAGATCCTGCGCACCCTCATCGGCAGCGTGGGGCTGGTGGCCTCCGTGCCCATAACCACCGGCCTGGCCGCCCTGGTGGCCAGCACCGCCGCCACCGGGCGGGCGGCGGCGAAACGTCGCAGGCCGCCGGGCTGGCCCCGACTACCGTCCAAGGGATGATCGACGGCCGGCGGCTGCGCACCGAGCTGGACGCCCTCAAGGCGGCCCTCGGGCGGCGCGGCGTCGACCCCTCCGAGCTCGACAAGGCGGCCGCCCTCGACGAGCGGTGGCGCCACCTGACCGCCCGCCAGGAGGGGGCCCGAGCCCGGGTCAAGGCCCTCAGCCGGGAGGTGGGGGAGGCCCGCCGGGCGGGCGACACAGCGGCTGCCGAGGCCAAGGCGGCCGAGAGCCGGCGGCTCGGGGAGGAGGAGAAGGCGCTGGGAGTGGAGGCCGACGGAGCGGCCACCGAGCTGCGCGACCTGCTGCTGCGCCTCCCCAACGTGCCGTCTCCCGACGCCCCCGACGGCGCCTCCGCCGACGACAACGTGGTGGTGCGGGTCGAGGGGTACGACCCCGCCGCCTACGGGCCCCACCAGCGGGTGCCGCACTGGGAGGTGGGCGCACACCTCGGCATCCTCGACCTCCCGGCCGGCGCCAAGCTGTCCGGCTCCATGTTCCCCCTCTACCGGGGGGCGGGGGCCACCCTCGTGCGGGCCCTGGTGCAGTTCGCCCTCGACCGCAACGCCGACGCCTTCGAGGAGGTGCGCCCGCCCACCCTGGTGCGCACCGAGACCATGGTCTCCACCGGCCACCTCCCCAAGTTCGAGGACGACGCCTACCACATCGAGCGCGACGACCTGTGGGCTGTCCCCACCGCCGAGGTGCCGCTCACGTCCATGGCCCGCGACGAGGTGCTCGACGAGGCCCGCCTGCCGTGGCGGCTGATGGCCCACACCAGCTGCTTCCGGCGGGAGGCGGGCTCGGCCGGGCGCGACACCCGCGGCCTGCTCCGGGTCCACGAGTTCGACAAGGTCGAGATCCTGGCCTACGCCACCCCCGAGCAGGGCCCCGAGGTCCACGCCGACCTGCTGGCCCGGGCCGAGGGCGCCCTGGCCGCCCTGGGCCTGGCCTACCGGGTCGTAGACCTGTGCGCCGGCGACCTGGGGGCCTCTGCCGCTCGCACGTTCGACCTCGAGGTCTACGCGCCGGGCTGCGACCTCTGGCTCGAGGCGTCCTCGGTGTCGTGGTTCACCGACTACCAGGCCCGCCGGGCCAACGTCCGCTACCGCCCCCAGGCAGGCGCCCCCGGCCTGCGTGGCCCGAACGCCGTGGCCGGCCTGCGTGGCCCGAACGCCGTGGCCGGCCTGCGTGGCCCGAACGCCGTGGCCGGCCTGCGTGGCCCGAACGCCGTGGCCGGCCTGCGTGGCCCGAACGCCGTGGCCGGCGCGCCGGTCATCGCCCACACGCTGAACGGGTCGGGCCTGGCCGTGCCCCGGGTGTGGGCCGCCCTGGTCGAGACCTACCGCCAGCCCGACGGCACGGTCGGTGTCCCCGACGTGCTCGTCCCCTACATGCGGGGCCTGACGAGGATCGGGTGACCCGGGCCCAGGCCGTCTTCAGCGTGGCCCTGGGCCTCGTCACCCTGCTGGTGACGGTGGTGGGCGCCTACGTGCTCACGTCGGCCCGCCGCAAGGCGACCACCACCTACCGGGGCGCCCCCGGTCAGTGGGCCTTCTTCGCCCACCGGGTCAGCGGCTTCCTCGTGTTCGCGTTCCTGCTGCTGCACATCGTCGACGTCTCGCTGGTGCGGTGGCCGGAGCTCTACGACCAGGTCCACGCCCTCTACGGCAACGTGCTGCTACGGGTGTTCGAGGTGGGCCTGCTGTTCGCCCTCCTCTTCCACGCCTTCAACGGCCTGCGCATCATCGCCGTGGACTTCTTCCCCCGGGCGGTCCCCAACGAGCGGCGCCTGCTCACGGCGGCCGTGGGGCTCACGATGGCGGCCGGCATACCCTCGGCGGTCGTGATCATGTGGCCGTTCGTCGAGGGACGGATCTAGTGCCTCGCCCTCATTCGTTCGCTCCGCTCACTCCATTCGGGCGAACGGGCGGTGCTACGGCGGGCGAGGGGAGCTCGCGCCGCCTTCGCCCTGTCTTTCCGGGGTTGTCCGCAGCCGGAGGGGCCGCCTGCGGCGGCGGGAAGCGGCCCCGGACGGTGCGTGGCAAGCGGGCAAACGTTTGCGGCAACGGCACCAGGAGCCTGGTATGAAAGCGGCGGCCTGTGTGGACAAAGAAGCTGGTCAGGGGCAGGTCGGCGGCGTCGGCGCGGAGCGCCGAACGCGAAACTCACCAGGGTCCTAGGGGCTGGCCATGGCGACCGAGACCCGTTCCCCCCGCCGCCGGCCCGGCTCGCGGCCGCGGGGCGGGGCCGAGGCCCAGTCGTGGCTGTTCATGCGGCTCTCGGGACTGGTGCTGGTGTTCCTCGCCCTCGCCCACTTCGCCATCACCCACGTGATCAACGACGTGGTGGAGACCGACTACGAGTTCGTGGCCGACCGGTGGGCCAACCCCGGGTGGCGGGTGTTCGACTGGGTCCTGCTGGCCTTGGCCCTGGCGCACGGCGTCAACGGCGCCCGGTGGGTCATAGACGACTACGTCCGCCGGCCCGGGCGGCGAGCGGCGGTGAAGGCGGCGGTCTACGGGTTGACCGCGTTCCTCTTCGCCCTGGGGACCTTTACCATCGTGACCTTCTGATGGAGTTCGAGTACCCGCCTGAGCCCGCCCCGGCGGAGCGGGCGCCGGCGCCGCCGGCCGAGCCGGCCAAGCCGCCCGATCCGCGCAAGCGGCGGCCCGTCGTCCTGCTGATCGTGGTGGCCGTGCTGCTGGTGGCGGCCGGGCTGGCGGCCCTGGCCCTGCGGGGCGACGGCGGTGAGGCCGAGGTCGGCGCCCCGGCGGGCGAGGGGGCTCCGACCACGGTGGCGGGCGGGGGCGCCTCCCCCGGCATCTCGTCCAACGTGCCTCCCGCCCAGCGCCGCGTCTTCGACGAGCTCATGGCCCAGGTGTCCGAGATCCGGGGGCTGGCGTGGCAGGGCCCGCTCAACCTGCAGGTGGTCTCCAGCGCCGAGCTGGCCCGGCGGTTCGCCGACGCCAGCGAGCGGGACTTCGACCCGGCGCGGTTCGCGGCGGGCGAGGCGACGCTCAAGCTGCTGGGGCTGATCCCTGGCGACCTCGACTACAAGCGCCTGATGGACGACCTGCTGGCCGAGGCGGTGCTGGGGTTCTATGACCCCGAGACCAAGGAGCTGTTCGTGGGCAGCGACGGCCGTGGCGAGCTCGATGCCCGCACCCGCTGGATCATCGTCCACGAGATGACGCACGCGCTGACCGACCAGGTCTTCGGCTACGGGCCGGCGACCATCCGCCTCGACCGGGAGGACCGGGCCGAGGAGCTGGCCGCCTACAGCGCCCTGCTGGAGGGCGACGCCACCCTGGCCCAGACGCAGTGGGCGGAGCGGCACCTGAGCACCGCCGAGCAGGCGGCGCTGCTGCTCGGGGGCGGGGGCGGCAGCGTGGCCGCCTTCCTCCGGGCCCCGCCCTACATCCGGCGGGCGCTGTTCTTCCCCTACAACGAGGGCCTTGCCTTCGTGCAGTCGCTCTACCGCGACGGAGGCTGGCCGGCGGTGGACGCCGCCTACCGCGACCCCCCCACGTCCACCCAGCACATCCTCGAGCCAGACACCTACCGCGCCGGCCGGCGCCCGACCCCGGCCCCCTTGCCCGACGTGGCCGCCGCCACCGGGTGCACCGGCCTGCGCACCGGGATGGTGGGCGTGTTCGACATGCGGGCCATCCTCGACGAGCACCTCCCCATGGCCGACGCCAACCGGGCTGCCGACAGCTGGAACGGCGACGCCTACTCCCTCCTGCGCTGCGGCGCGACCCTCGGCTTCGTCAACCGCTGGCGGGCGGACGGGACGGCCGAGGCGACCCGCCTGGTGGACGCCCTCAACCGGTGGGCGGGCCCCTGGTCGGGCGGCCGGTCGGCCCCCGGCGCCGACGGCCGCTTCACCGGCCCCAACGGCGCCGGCCGCATCGTGCGCAATGGCGCCACCGTCGACATCGTGCTCGCCGAGAACGCCGCCACCGCCGACCTCCTCTCCCGCGCCCTGGCCGGCTGACGCCGCCGAGCCCTGGGGCGCCGGGTCACTCGGCGTCGGTGGGCTCGACCGACTCGGCGGGGCGGAGCAGCAGCTCGAAGGCCACCCAGATGGTGCGGGAGAAGGGGTAGAAGACCACGGGGGCGATGACCGCCGCCACCAGCCCGCCCGCCACGAACGGCCACAGCGCTTGGCCCGGCCGCGTGGCCAGCAACCAGATCAGCGGGGCTATGCACAGGACCACCAGCAGCGCCTCGGCCACCGCCAGGTTGACCACGTAGGCGCCGAGGAAGAATCCCTCCTCCCGCTCGAAGCGGTAGCCGCAACGGGGGCAGCGCTCCTTCATGCGGAACCACCCGTCGTAGAGGTGGCCGCTCCCGCACCGGGCGCACCGCTTGGTGAGGCCCCTCGCCAGCATGCGCGCCGCCGAGGGGCGGGCGCCTCTAGCCGTCGACGTCTCCCAGCTGAGCCAGCACGTCGGCGTCGTCGAGGCTCGTGTCGGCGCCGTAGCCCACCACCAGGGTGCCCTGGGACCGGCACAGTGGGCACACGAGGGCGAAGACCGCGAGCATGTCGTCTGGGTCGGACGCCCCCTCCATGCGCTCCATGGCGTCGACCTGCATCTCCGAGGCCTCGCTCTCCATCTGGCAGCCCATGCAAAGCACGTAACCGGCGGGGCGAACCGCCATCTGCGTGCGGTAGCCCTCGGCCTCGAAGGCCCCGAGCAACTCGGCCAGCGTGATGTTGCTGGCGGGGTCTGCCCCGGTTGCCACAGATCGCCCTCCTTCGCTCAGGCGGCCCGCTCGACCCCTTCCCCGTCCTCCAGCAGGTCGAGGACGGCCGCTTCGATGGCCCCTTGGGTCATGAGGCTAGCGCCGGGGTCCTCGGGTGTGAGCGCCAGCCCCTCGAGGGCGGGGCGGATGGTGCGACCGTCGCGGAAGCGGTCGATCACCCGGGGATCGATGTAGGACGACCGGCACACGGCCGGCGTGTTGCCGAGGTAGTGGGCCACCTCCTTGACCGCCCGGGTGACCGCCCGCTTGCGGCCGGTGGGCGACGTGACCCCGGCGGAGACGGCCAGGGCCACCGCCGCCAGCACGGTGGCGTGCCAGGTGCGGAAGTCCTTGGCGGTGAAGTCGCCGCCGGCGCAGTCCTTGACGAAGGCGTTGATGTCGGCGGAGCGCACGTCCACCCAGCGGTGGCCGTCCTTCCACGCCAGCAGCTCGTGGCTCCCGCCCCGGCGCCGCTTGAGGGCCTGCACCACGACCACCACCTCGGGGTCGACGATCGACTGCACCCGCCGCTTGCCCGCCTTGGACACGTAGTCGAACGTCACCACGTCGCCACGGATCGTCACGTGCTGCTTCTGCATGGTGGCGAGCCCGTAGGTCTGGTTCTCCTCGGCGTAGCCCTCGGTGCCGATGCGGAAGAAGCCGAGGTCGAGGAGGCGGGCGGCGCAGGCCAGGACCCGGTCGCGGTTCAGCCCCGATCCCGCCAGGTGGCCGGCCACGCACGCCCGCATGCGGGGCAGAGCCCGGGCGAACTCCAGCATGTGGTCGAACTTCTCCCGGTCCCGGGAGGCGCGCCAGACGTCGTGGTAGCGGTACTGGCGACGGCCGCGAGCGTCGACCCCGGTGGCCTGGATGTGGCCGTAGGGGTCTGCGCAGATCCACACGTCCGTCCATGCCGGCGGGATCACCAGGGCGCGGATGCGATCGAGCACGTCGGGGTCGGTGAGGCGCGCGCCGGTGGCGTCGAGGTACACGAAGCCCTTGCCCGCCCGGCGGCGGCGGATGCCGGGGGCCGTGCAGTCGCTGCGGCGGAGGCGGGGCGTCACGCCGCCCGGTCTACCCAGCCCGTCCCCGTTTCGACCCCGCGCGCGAGGGGTAGCGCGAGCAACGATGACTGAACCGATCCC
>DATLGZ010000336.1:0-6488 GCA_035540235.1 Acidimicrobiales bacterium
CGTGGTGAGCGGCCAGCACGGCTGGTTCGAGCCCTGCGAGGAGCTCGACCTGCCCGGCTTCCCGCCCTTCGGCCCGGGCAGCGCCAACCTCAACCTGGTGCTGAGCCAGACGCCGAGCGACCCCATCAGCGGCAGCTCACCGCTGCGGGCCCAGGTCTGCCAGGTCACCCGCCTCGCCGACGACCGGCTGGCCACGACACCCACGTCACCCTGAGGATCCCGGAGCGCTACTGGCCCAGCAGCATGCCGCCGCTGCGGGTGCCCTCCTCGGGCAGGAGGTCGGGCGAGGGGACGTCGGGGACGCCGCACTCGGGGCAGCGGATCCCGATGTCGATCAGGGTCTGGAGGACGCCGGCGTGGTCGGGGAAGGCGTGGCCGGCGCCGGCGTCCACCCGCCTGAAGAGCTGGCCGAACCGGTCGACGACGGCGACGGCGGGGTGCCCGGGCCCGGCCAGGGCGTCCCGCAGCCTCTCGTCGGGCACCGCCCCCGCCGCCCAGCTCGCCCACGAGGCCGGATCCCATTCCGGCCCCACCAGGGCCACCACGTCGCTCTTCTCTGCCTTGTACGAGGGGGCCACCGTCCGGAACGACTCCAGGTAGCCCCGGCAGTCGTCACAGCGGCCGGCATGGGTGACGACGAGGACGAGGGCTCGGGGCCGGTTGGAGCCGATGCGGACGGGTGGGCCGCCGCCGATCGGCTCCAGCTCCCGCACCGGCAGCATGTCACCAGGTTGGAGGGTTCGTGCCATACCCCGAGTGTTCCCCGGTTGGCCGCCCACTACGACGCCTTGTCGGCCACGGTGTCGGCCGCCTTGGTGGCCGCCTTGGCGATGTCGGTGGCGGCGCCGAAGAAGCGCAGCAGCTCCACCGGCACGGGGAAGATGAGCGTGGAGTTACGGTCCGCGGCCACGTCGACCATGGTGGCCAGGGTGCGCAGCTGCATGGCCGCCGGCCGGGCCTCGAGCACGGCCGCCGCCTTCCCGAGCGACTCGGCCGCCTCGAACTCGCCCTTGGCGTGGATGACCTTGGCTCGCCGCTCCCGCTCTGCCTCGGCCTGGCGGGCCATGGCCCGCCGCATCGACTCGGGCAGCTCGACGTCCTTCACCTCGACGAGGGTGACCTTGACCCCCCACGGGTTGGTGAGGTCGTCGATGATGCGCTGGAGCTGCTGGTTGATCTCGTCCCGCTTGATGAGCAGGTCGTCGAGGTCGACCTGGCCGAGGATGCTGCGCAGAGTGGTCTGGGCCACCTGGGACGTGGCGAAGCGGTAGTTCTGGATCGCCACCACCGACCGCACCGGGTCGACGACGTTGAAATAGGTGACGGCGTTGACCCGCACCGTGACGTTGTCCTTGGTGATCACGTCCTGGGGCGGGATGTCGGAGGTCATGGTCTGGAGGTTGACCTTGACCATCTTGTCGATGATCGGGATGATGAAGAACAGTCCCGGTCCCTTGGCCGCCATCACCCGCCCGAGACGGAAGATCACGCCCCGCTCGTACTCGTTGACTATCCGCACGGCGGCGGCGATGAGCACCACCAGGAACAGCACGGCGGCGCCGATGCCGTAGAGCAGTTGTTCGTTCATGGCTCTCCTTCTTCTCGAAAGCTCCTGTCGGGAGCGGCTTCGGCCGGGGGCGCCACGACCAGCTCCAAACCGTCCACCTCGACGATGCGCACGTCGGTCCCGGGCTCGAGGTCGGCCTCGGGGCTGCGGACGTTCCACCACGCCCCGTCCAGCAGGGCCTGGCCCCGCCGCCCGTCGGCCCGCCCGACGGTGATGGTGCGGCCCACGAGGGGCGAGGTCCCCGTCGTCGGCGCCGACCGCAGCGAGCGGGCCGCCAGGCGGCCGGCCAGGACGACCGCTCCCCCCGTGGTCACCGCTACCGGCGCCAGCACGGTGAGGCTGACGCCCGCGTCGGGGACGTCGCGGAACAGGAACACGGCGCTGAGCACGAGGGCGAGGGTGCCGCCGGCGGCGGCCACACCGATCCCGGGCGCGAACAGCTCCGCCACGAACAGGGCCGCCGCCAGCACGAGGAACAGCAGCCCGACCACGTTCACGGGGAGCACCGACAGCGAGAACAGGCCCAGCAGGAGGAACATCACGCCCAGCGACCCACCCACGCCCACTCCCGGGCTGGACAGCTCGTAGATCAGGCCCAGCGTGCCGAGGGACATGAAGATGAAGGCGAGGTTGGGATCGGCCAGGGCCTGCTGGATGCGGCGGAACAGGCTCACCTCGTGCTCGTCCACGACGGCGCCCGCCGTCCGGATGGTCGCCTCGACCCCCTCGGGCCCGAGCCTGACGGTGCGGCCGTCGGCCTGGCGCAGCACCTCGGCCAGCGTCCCCGCCACCAGGTCGACCGCTCCCAGCTCGACGGCCTGGTCGGCCGGCGCCGATCGACCGGTCCGCACCGTGTCGACGGCGAACTCGACGTTGCGGCCCCGCTGGCGGGCGATCGACTCGGCCAGGGCGGCGGCGTCGTTGATCACCTTGGTCCCGACGTCCCCGCCCTCGAGGTCGACGGGCGTGGCCGCGCCGATGGCGGTGCCGGGCGCCATGGCCGCCACGTGAGCGGCGAAGGTGATGATGGCTCCGGCCGAGGCGGCCCGGGCCCCCGAGGGGGCGACGTGGACGATCACCGGCACGCGAGCCCCCAGGAAGGTGCGGACTATCGCCCGCATCGACACGTCCAGCCCGCCCGGCGTGTCGACGCGGACCACGTAGGCGTCGTAGCCACCGCCCTCGGCCCGGGCCAGGCCCTCGGCGACGTGGTCGGCCACCGGCGGGGTGATGACCGACGTGACCTCAACCGCCAGGACGCGCCGCCCCGGCTCCTGGGCCCCGCCCGGGCCGGCGACCAGCAGGAGGCAGCCCAGCACCGCCGTGAGCCCCAGCAGTCCCCGGCGCAGCGGGCGGCGACTGGCCTGCGTGGCCCGAACGCCGCGACTGGCCGGCGGGGCGGCCCCGCCTACCACCGCAGCAGCGCCGCCGCGCCGTCCACCCCCTGTTCGGGAGCGTCCCGCCCACCCGCGGCCTCGGTGCCGCGCCCGACGTCTTCGAGGTACACGCTCCCGCCGGCGGCCAGGGTGGCCGCCGCCGCCCACTCGAGGAGGTCGTCGTCGCCGGCCTGGCGCTCCTCGTGCAGCTCCACGAGCGATCCCTCCCGCAACCGTCCCCATCCCGGCGCCCCGTCGGCGAGGAAGAGCGTGTCCACCCGCCGGGTGGCCGCCGCCTCCACCACCTCCCGGGCGCCCACCGCCGCCCGGGCGCGGGCGATGGCGGCCTGGAGGCGCTCCTCGGCCGCGCCGCGCGCCGACGCGAACAGCGGCGCCACGATCTCCCACGCCGCCGGGTGCAGGTCCCGCGGCGCCAACCCGTCCGGGCTGCCCTCGACGGCGGCGCCGGCCAGGGCGGGGTGGGTGGTCACCGACCGGAAGATCGGCAGGTAGTAGGCCACTGCGGCCAGAACCAGCGGCGCGGGATCGGGGCCGAGCCGGGCCCGCAGCCCCCGGTCGACGGCGCGAAAGAACCGCTCGAGGGCCTGCTTGTCGATCTCGTCTCCCACGCCGTGGCCGTGGTACACGCCCCCCTTGCCCCCCGACCGCACCTGGAGCTGAGCCTCGGGGTCCTCGTGGGCCAGGGCCTCCGCCATGCTGCCGGGAATGGGGCCCAGCGTGAGCTCGTCGATCGTGAACCGCGTCGCCTCGTACAGCCGCACCTGGTTGAGGCTGACGGCGAGGACGAAGAAGTGGCCGTCGCCAGACAGCAGGGGGAGCAGGGGGCGCACGCGGAACGACCGGCCCACGACGGCCTCCTCGGCCAGGGCGAGCGGGAGGCGGAACGCTCGCATGAAGCCCGGGGCCAGGTAGACCGCCAGGCCGTCGGACTGGTGCCGCCAGAACAGGGCGTCGTCGCCGAGGGCACGAGCGGGGTCGAGCAGGCTCGCCGCCTCCCGGGCGGGCATGCCCTCCTCATCGACCAGAGCCCTCTCCGCCGACCGCAGCAGGTTGGCGAAGCGGATGGGGTCCTGCTGCGTGCCCGCCCCGGCCCGGTGGGTGGGCTGGAGGACCGACACGCAGGGGGGGCGCTGGCCCGCCAGCTCGCCGATCGTGTCGGCGCCGATGAGGTCGGCGTCTCCTACGACGGGGAGCGGGCGGTCGATCATGGGCAGAACCTCCGGGTCGGCGCTCATCTGTCGCCGACCAGGCTTCCCGGCACGCCAAGGCCAGCATACGACGCCCCCTGGCGTACACAGGCCAGGCCCACACGTCGACCCCACGGGCATCCGCCGGCGGCCGACGTAGCGGACCGCCCCCGGTACCGTCGGGAGGGCATGGGAACCGGGGCCGCACCGCTCATCGAGACGATCCGGGAGTCGGTGATCGGCGACGACCAGGTGATGCACGGCCCCTACGGGCCCCGGCGCGTCACCTACGCCGACTAC
Source organism: Acidimicrobiales bacterium (assembly GCA_035540235.1). Taxonomy (GTDB): domain Bacteria; phylum Actinomycetota; class Acidimicrobiia; order Acidimicrobiales; family AC-14; genus JBFMCT01. The sequence continues at coordinate 4,452 of DATLGZ010000336.1, forward strand.
ACCGCGTCGGGCCGGGCCCTCTCGTTCATCGAGGACTTCATCCGCGACGAGGTCCTCCCCCGCTACGCCAACACCCACACCGAGAGCTCGGGGACGGGCCTGCAGACGACCCGCCTGCGGGAGGAGGCCCGCCGCATCATCCACGACGCCGTCGGCGCCGACGACGACACCGTCGTGCTCTTCTGCGGCTCGGGGAGCACGGGCGCCATCGACAAGCTGATCGGCATCCTCAACCTGCGCATCCCCGCCGACCTCGACGACCGCTACCGCCTGTCCGACTGCATCCCCCCCGCCGAGCGCCCGGTGGTGTTCATCGGCCCCTTCGAGCACCACTCCAACGAGCTGCCGTGGCGGGAGTCGATCGCCGACGTGGTGGTCATCGAGGAGGACGGGGACGGCCACGTGAACCTCGACCGGCTGGAGGAGGAGCTGGCCCGCCACCGCCACCGGCCGCTGCGCATAGGCAGCTTCTCGGCCGCGTCCAACGTGACCGGCATCGTGTCCGACGCCCGCGCCATCTCCGCCCTGCTCCACCGCCACGGCGCCCTGTCGTTCTGGGACTTCGCCGCCGCCGGCCCCTACGTCGACATCGCCATGGGCTCGCCGCCCGCCCCCGACCACAAGGACGCGGTGTTCCTGTCACCCCACAAGTTCGTGGGGGGACCGGCCACGCCCGGCCTGCTCGTCGTGCGCAAGGAGCTGGTGCGCAACCGGGTCCCCACCGTGCCCGGCGGCGGGACGGTGGCGTTCGTAAACAGCCACCGCCAGCGCTACCTCGACGACCCGGTGGCCAGGGAGGAGGGGGGCACGCCGGCCATCATCGAGGCCATCCGGGCCGGGCTCGTCTTCCAGCTGAAGGCGGCGGTTGGCACCGCCGCCATCCGCGAGCGGGAGGAGGAGCTCATCCGGCGGGCCATCGCCGCCTGGAGCCCCAACCCCCACATCGAGCTGCTGGGCAACACCCGGGCCGAGCGGCTGTCGATCGTGTCGTTCCTGGTCCGCCCCGGCGGCCGCTACCTCCACCACAACTTCGTGGTGGCGGTGCTCAACGACCTCTTCGGCATCCAGGCCCGGGGCGGTTGCTCGTGCGCCGCCCCCTACGGCATGCGGCTGCTCGGCATCGACGAGGAGCGCTCCGACCGCCTCGACGAGGAGGTGGCGCTGGGCTGCGAGGGCATCAAGCCGGGCTGGGTGCGGGTGAACTTCAACTACTTCATCTCCGAGGCCGTCTTCGACTACATCGTGGCCGCGGTCCACCTCGTGGCCGACCAGGGCTGGAAGCTGCTCCCCCACTACCGCTTCGACCACCGCCGCGGGATCTGGCACCACCGCGACGGTCCGGCCGAGCCGCCCCTGCGGCTGGCCGACGTCTCCTTCGGCGAGGACGGCGAGATCCGCTACCCGGCCGCCCCGGAGCGGGCCCCCGAGTCGGCCCTGGCCGGCTACCTCGACGAGGCCCGGCGGCTGCTGGCGGCGATGCCGGAGGCCGGGGCCCCGGCCGTGTCGCCGCTGCCCGACATGTCGGAGCGGTTCGAGTCGCTGCGCTGGTTCGAGCTGCCGGCAGAGTGCCTGGGTCCCGCGGCGCGACCATGACCGGCCATGTACTGGCTGCTGCTCTATGACTACGTGGACGACATGGCGGAGCGGCGGGCGCCGTTCCGTGAGGCGCACCTGGCCCTGGTCCGGGAGGCCCACGCGGCGGGCACGCTGCTGGCGGCGGGCGCCCTGGTCGACCCTCTCGACGGGGCCGTCCTCCTGTTCCGGGGCGACGACCGGGCCGTGGTGGAGGACTTCGCGAGCCGCGACCCGTACGCGCGGGAGGGGCTGGTGACCCGCTGGCGGGCCCGCCAGTGGACGGTCGTGGTGGGCGGGCCCGAGGCGCCGTAGCAGCCCCGGGCGGCCGCCGGCCCCCTCACGCCCCTACACGCTGGCGAGGGCGGCGGAGGGCGACACCCGGGCGGCCCGGGCGGCGGGGTAGACGCCGGCCAGCGCCCCCACCACGACGGTGGCGGCCGCCGCCCCGGCCAGCACCCACAG
>DATLGZ010000337.1:0-4589 GCA_035540235.1 Acidimicrobiales bacterium
CCCCGGCGCCCGGCGACGGCCGCCCCGTCACCGTCCTGACCGGGGAGTACGGGGCCCGGGTGCTGGGGGCCCTGCTCCCCGGCGTAGACGTGGTGGCCGTCCCCAACCGCTTCTTCGGGGGGAACATCGCGGTGGCGGGGCTCCTGGTGGGCCAGGACGTGGCCGCCGTGCTGGGCGGGCTCCCCGCCGGCCGGCGCTACCTCCTCCCCGACGTCTGCCTGTCCAACGGCGCCTTCCTCGACGGCGCCCGCGTCGAGGACCTCCCTCACCCCGTCGAGGTGGTCCCCACCGACGGCTTCGCCCTGCGCCGGGCGCTGGCCCGGTGAGCACCGCCGTCCGCCTCCCGGTGGTGGCCGTGGTGGGCCGCCCCAACGTGGGCAAGTCCACGCTGGTCAACCGCATCGTGGGGAGGCGGGAGGCGATCGTGGAGGAGCAGCCGGGCGTGACGCGGGACCGCAAGGAGCTGGAGGCCGACTGGAACGGCCGCGACTTCCTGATCGTGGACACCGGTGGGTGGCTGGCCTCGACCGACCCCCTGGACGCCCAGGTCAGCAAGCAGGCGGAGCGGGCCATGGGCGAGGCCGACGTGGTGGTGTTCGTCGTGGACGCCACGGTGGGCGTCACCGAGGAGGACGACCGGGTGGCGCAGATCCTCCGCCGCAGCGGGCGGGCCGTCATCCTGGTCGCCAACAAGGTCGACAACGACTACCGCGAGAGCGACGCCTGGGAGCTGGCCCGCCTGGGCCTGGGCGAGCCGGTGCCGGTGAGCGCCCTCCACGGCCGGGGCAGCGGCGACCTCCTCGACGTGGTGGTGGCCGCCCTGCCTGCCGAGGCCGAGCCGGAGCCGGCATCCGCCGCTGGCGACGGGCCGGCGGCCGAGGGCGGGCCGGAGGCGCCGTCGGTGGCCGTCGTCGGCCGCCCCAACGTGGGCAAGTCCACCCTCTTCAACCGGCTCATCGGCGAGGAGCGGTCGGTGGTGCACGACGAGCCCGGCACCACCCGCGACACCATCGACACCGTGGTGGAGACGGATTTCGGACCCTTCCGGTTTGTGGACACGGCCGGCATGCGCCGCAAGAGCCGCATCGACGAGGGGCCCGAGTACTACTCGCTGGTGCGGGCCCTGCAGGCCATCGACCGGGCCCGGGCCGCCCTCCTCGTGCTCGACGCCACCGAGGGGGTCACCCACCAGGACCAGCGCCTGGCCGAGCGGGTGGACGCGGCCGGCACCGCGGTGGTCGTCGTGCTCAACAAGTGGGAGGTGCTCGACGACGCCGACGCCCGGGCCCGGGTGAGCGCCGACGTGGACGACCGCCTGGGGTTCCTGGCCTACGCCCCCGTGCTGAAGGTCAGCGCCCGCACCGGCAAGGGCGTCCACCGCATCCTGCCGGCGGTGGCCGACGCCCTCGACGCCTCCTCGCGACGGGTGCCGACCCGGGAGCTGAACCAGCTCCTCCAGTCCGCCCAGGCGGCCCAGCCCTCACCGGGGGGCAAGGTGCTCTACGCCACCCAGGGGGCGGCCGACCCTCCCACCTTCACCCTCTTCGCCACCCGGGCCCTTCCCCCCGCCTACCTGCGCTACCTGGAGCGGCGCATTCGAGAGCACTTCAACCTCGGCCCCACCCCCGTCAAGCTGCGAGTGCGCCGGCGCGACTCGTGAGCGGCCGAACCCGCAAACCGCGGGCACGGCGGCCGCCCCCGGCCTACCATTGACCCTGGTGTCGCTCGAGAACCCCGTTCTCCTGGCGGTCGCCGCCGGCTGCTTGGCCGGAGCCGCCATCTGGGGGCGGTCGGCTCTACGCCTCGAACGGTCGTGGCGCCGCATCCTCGGCCTCGGGGGCGACGGGGCCGCGGTGGCGGCCGAGCTGGCCCGGTCGGCCTACCGCAAGGAGATCCACAACACCCTCCTCTACGCCATCGCCGCCACCAGCGCATTCGTGGGGGCGCTCACCGACAACGTCTGGCTGAACGTCCCCGTCCGCTTCCTGATCGCCGTCCCCATCGTGATGACCATCGTGTACGGCCGGCGGTTCACCGAGGAGGCCGACCTGCTCGAGGAGCGGGCCAGCCTGGAGCGCAAGGCCGAGGAGGTGCTGACCCAGGAGGAGCTGGCGCCCCGCCGGTGGGCGGCCCGCCTCGCCCCCGAGCAGCTGCCCGACTTCCAGGGCTTCGAGGTCGGCCAGGTCTACGAGGCCGGCTCGGGCCTCATGGCCGGCGACTTCTACGACGTCTACATGGTGGGCAGCAAGCGGATGGTGGCGGTCATCGGCGACGTGTCCGGTCACGGCATCGACCCCGCCATCACCGCCTTCCAGGTGAAGTACCTGCTGCGGGTGTTCCTGCGCCAGTACCGCGACCCGGCCCAGGCCCTGGAGGAGCTGAACGCCCAGATCTCGGCCCAGACCGCCCCCGAGGAGTTCGTGTCGCTGTGCGTGGCCGTGTTCGACCAGAACGTGGGCACGCTGCGCTACGCGTCGGCCGGCCACCCGCCGGCGTGGATGTGGCACGACGGCGAGGTGCGGCCGCTGCGCTCCACCGGTCCCATGCTGACCCTCGACCACAAGGCCGCCTTCAGCAGCCGGGAGATCCCCCTCGACCCCGGCGACCTGCTGCTCATGTACACCGACGGGCTGGCCGAGGCCCGCACCGGCCAGCAGCTCTTCGGCGAGGACCGCATCGCCCAGTTCATGCGCCGCGACCCCCGCATGACCCCCGACGTGCTCTGCAAGTCGCTGCTCGCCGCCGCCCGGGACTTCTCCGACGCTCCCCTGCGCGACGACGTGGCCATCCTGGCCATCCGCAAGTCCTGAGGCGCCCCAGACCTGATGCCCCAGACCTGATGCCCCTGATCTGATGCCCCAGACCTGATGCCCCTGATCTGATGCCTTGGTGCGAGGCCTGCAACACGTTCTCCGCGTCCGACGAGCTCACCGGCGAGGGGGGGTGCCCGAGCTGCGGGGAGGTCATCGGCGACCCACCCAAGACGCCGTGGCACTTCAAGCTGCTGGTGGTGGCGGTGGTCGTCTACCTGGGCTGGCGGGCCGTCCAGGGCGTCGTGTGGCTGATCCAGCACATCTGAGGCCCCGTTAACGCCGGAGTTACGGGCCGGCCGGTAGGTTGAGGTCATGACCGGTCAGCGGTTCAGGCTGTCGCGGCTCGTGGCCGTGGTGACGTGCCTCGCCGTCCTGGGAGCGTGCGGGGGCGAGACGGCGCCCACCGTCAACGCCGGGGTCGACACCACCGTCGCCAGCGACGCCCCGGCCACGACGGTGGCGGGCGGGCCCAAGGCGGCCGCCCGCTGGGAGACGGTCGTCACGCTGGAGGGCAGCGGCAACCAGGCTCTCGGCCCCATACAGATCCTCGACGACGCCATCCAGTGGCGGGCCCGCTGGAGCTGCACCTCGGGCTCCCTCTCGGTGGCCACCGACCCGCCTCCCCGCCGCTCCGCGCTGCTGGTGGACGCCTCCAGCTGCCCCCTGGAAGGGGAGGGGTTCTCGATCGTCACCGGCCCGGTGAGGCTCAACGTCACCGCCACCGGCCCGTGGCGGATGATCGTCGACCAGCAGGTCGACGTCCCCCTGAACGAGCCGCCCCTGCCGGCCATGGCCACGGCCCGGGTGCTGAGCCAGGGCGAGTTCTACAACGTGGAGAAGAACGGCGAGGGCACGGCCCGCATCTACCAGCTCGCCGACGGGTCCCGGGCGCTGCGCATGGAGGAGCTGGCCGTCAACCAGAACACCGACCTGTTCGTGTGGCTCAGCACGGCGGCCAACCCCAGGACCAGCCGGGACGCGGTCTCCTCCGACTACTGGGTCCTGGGCAACCTCAAGTCCACCGTGGGCAACCAGAACTACGTGATCCCCGCCGACGTCCCCCTGGACCGGGTGCGCTCGATCGTCATCTGGTGCGCGCCGGTGGCCATCGCCTACGCCGCCGCCTCGCTGGCCCGCTGAGCGGGCCGCCCGGGCCGCCTCAGCGGACGTGGACGGGGGTGCCGATGCGCACGTGGTCGGGGAACCAGTCGGCCGCACTCATCGTGAGCCGCACGCAGCCGGCCGAGGCGGGGTGGTTGGGCACCGACAGCGACCCGTGGATGGCGTAGCCGCCCACGAAGTACTGCGAGTTGTAGAGGCGGCCCAGGTAGCTGGTCTCCCACCCCGATGTCTGGCTGTAGATGCGGTAGTCGCCGGTGGGGGTGGGGGTGGACGGCTTGCCCGAGGAGACGGCGAAGATCTTCGACAGGTCGCCCACCTCGTAGAGGAAGAGCACCTGGCGCCGGAGGTCGACCTCCACCCGGTTGGCGGAGCCGTTGCTCACCAGCGGGGCGGGGTCGGTCGCCCGCTCCATGGCGCTCCACACGCTGGGGGTGACCACGCCGGTGCGGTCGAGGTTGTGGACCTTCTGGAAGGCCATGACCGCCTGGTAGGTGTCGTCGTCGTAGACGTCGTCGACGTTGGGGAGCCAGTACCTCAGGGCCGCCAGCCGCTCCTCCACCGCCCGCACCGCGCCCCCTCGCGAGCCGATGTCGAGGGTGCCGGTCACGGCGGCAGGCTGGGGCGCGGGCAACCCCACAGAGGGCCCCGCCGCCG
>DATLGZ010000338.1:0-2713 GCA_035540235.1 Acidimicrobiales bacterium
GGGGTGTGTCGCCCTTCGCCGGCAACTCCTCGTCGGGGGCGTCCCCGTCGCCCGCCGGCACGGCGCCGCCGCGCTGGCCCCGCCGCCCGGCCGGGGCCCGCTCGCCGCCGGCGCGGGGCCCGGCCCGGTCGCCACCGGCGCGCTGACCACCGGCCCGGTCGCCACCGCCCTTCTCCTCAGGGGCGGCCCGCCGGTCGGCGAGGACCCGGTCGCCCCCGGCCCGAGTCGTGGTCCGCTGGCCCCCGGCCCGGGCCGCCGCCGGCCGCAGCGGGGGCGGGGCGGGCGCGTCGATGGGGCCCCGGCCCGGCTTCCAGCGCTCCAGCGCCACCGCCAGCGGGGCGGCCGCGAACACCGAGGAGTACGACCCCACCACGATGCCCACGATGAGGGCGAGGGCGAAGTCGGTGAGCGTCTCCCCGCCCAGGGCGAAGAGGGCGACGAGGATGAACAGCGCCCCCAGGCCGGTGTTCACCGTGCGGGGGATGGTCTGGAGGCAGGCGTCGTTGGCCACCTTGACCAGTGGTTCCTTGATGCGGGCCCGGCGTTGCTCCCGGATCCGGTCGAAGATCACCACCGAGTCGTTGATCGAGTAGCCGATCACGGTCAGCAGGGCGGCCAGGAAGACGCCGTCGAGCTCCTTCCCGAGCCAGGCGAAGATGCCCAGCAGGATCAGCACGTCGTGGAACATGGTGGCCACCGCCGCGCTGCCGAACGTCCAGCGGAAGCGCAGGGCGAGGTAGCCGAGCTGCACGGCCAGGGCCAGCCCCAGGGCGATGAAGGCCCGCCGCCGCAGCTCGTCGCCGATGGTGGGGCCGACGAACTCGCTGCGCAACTGGGTCGCGCTCCCGCCCAGGCGTGCCACCGCCTCCCGCGCCTGGGCCTGCTCCTCGGAGGTCAGCCGGGGGATGCGGATCGACACGTTGCCGTCCCCCGACTCCTGCACCACCGCCCGGGGAAGCCCGAGGGCGGCCAGCTCGGTGCGCAGCCGGTCTAGGTCGACCCGCCGGTCGGTGCCGTACTCCACCAGTTGGCCGCCGGAGAACTCCAGCCCGTAGGAGAGCCCCCGGACGCCGATGCCGGCCAACGCCACGACGAGGAGCAAGCCCGAGATGGTGAACCACCGGCGGCCGTGGCCCACGATGTCGGGGCCCCGCTCGGTGAGCCACTGCCGCAGGCGCTCGCCCACCTGGAGCCCGAGCATGCGGCTGCGGGTGGCGAGGGCGGGGCGGTTGGCGATCAGCTCCACCATCACCCGGGTGACGACCAGGGCGGTGAACAGCGAAACGATCACGCCCACGCTCAGGGTCACACCGAAGCCTCGCACCGCGCCGGAGGCGAAGAAGAACAGGATCAGGGCGGCCAGCAGGGTCGTGGCGTTGGAGTCGGCGATGGCGCTCCACGCCCGTTTGAAGCCGGCCGTGGTCGACGCGCGCATGCTGCGACCGGTGGCGTGCTCCTCCTTTATCCGCTCGAAGACGAGGACGTTGGCGTCCACCGCCATCCCGATGGCGAGCACGAAGCCGGCGATGCCGGGGAGGGTCAGGGTGGCGCCTATCCCGATCAGGACGGCGAAGGAGATCAACCCGTAGGTGCCCAGGGCCAGGGCGGCGAGCAGCCCGAGCAGGCGGTAGTACACCAGCATGTAGAGGATCGTGAGGGTGGCGCCGATGACGGTGGCCCGGACGCTGGCCGAGATGGCCGCCTCGCCCAGGGTGGGGCCGATGGTGCGCTGCTCGACGACGGTCACCGGCACGGGCAGCGCGCCGGCCCGGATGAGCAGGGCCAGGTCCTTGGCCTCCCGCTCGGTGAACTGGCCGGTGATGACGGTGTCGCCCCCGCTGATGCCCACGCCGCAGGGCACGCTGGCCGCCACCTCGGGGCTGGAGATGATCTCGTCGTCGAGGACGATGGCGATGCGGCGGCTGGGGTCGCCCGGCGGGGAGCACGCCGCCTCGCCGGTGAGCTCCGTCCACTCCCGCGAGCCTCCGCCCCGGAACTCCACCGCCACCTGCCACTCGCCTCCGAAGGAGCCGCCCAGGATGGCCCGGGCCGTGCCCACCGCCTCGCCCGTCACCCGGGCCGGGGCCAGGCGGAGGGGGAGGCCCTCGGGCGACTCCAGCACCAGCTCGCCCGCATCGGGCACGGCCTCGGGGCCGGCCTCCGCCGGCGTGGTGGTGGTCGGCGCCTCACCTCCCGGCCCGACGGGCGCGGTGGTGGTCGTGGTCGTCGTCGTGGTCAGGGGGCTCTCCACGCCGATCACGGGGTGGAAGGCCAGCTGCGCCGTCCGGCCGATGACCTCGAGGGCCTGGTCGGGGTCGGCCACGCCCGGCAGCTCCACGATGATCCGGCGGTCGCCCGAGCGCTGGAGCGTGGGCTCGGCCACGCCCAGGGCGTCCACCCGGCGCCGGAGCACCTCGACGGTGCGGGCGGCGGTATCGCTGTCGACCTGCTGGCGGGCCGTGTCCTGGGCCTCGAGGACGATCTGGGTGCCGCCCTGGAGGTCGAGCCCCAGGCGGACGGGGCGGGCCAGGACGAGCGCGAGGGCTCCACCGAGGACGGCGATTACGAGCACGACGCGCCAACGGAGTGCGCTGGACATGGATCTGGATCTCCTCCGCTCGGGCCGCCGGCGGCGGCCCCGACTCGACGACTAGGCGAGCCGGGGGGCGGGCGGGGCGCGACCGGCCACGCTCCAGCGCCGCCAGGCGGTGGG
>DATLGZ010000339.1:0-2854 GCA_035540235.1 Acidimicrobiales bacterium
GCTTCCGTCTGGTTAGTGTCGCCGGTCATGGCGCTGGCGGTCGAGGCGGAGAGGTTGGTCAAGCGGTTCACGGGCCGGGCCGGCACGGTCGACGCGGTGCGGGGCGTCGACCTGAGGGTGGAGGAGGGCGAGGTGTTCGGCTTCCTCGGGCCCAACGGGGCGGGCAAGTCGACGACGGTGCGCATGCTCACCACCCTGATGACGATCACGTCCGGGTCGGCCCGGGTGGCGGGCGTCGACGTGGCGGCCGAGCCCGACGCGGCCCGGCGGGCGATCGGCGTGGCCCTCCAGGAGGCGGGGCTCGACAGCCGCCAGACGGGGCGGGAGCTGCTCGTCCTCCAGGGCCGGCTCTTCGGCCTCCACCCCGCCGCCGCCGCCGACCGGGCCCGGGAGCTGCTGGAGCTGGTCGACCTGGTGGACGCCGCCGACCGGCGCATCAAGGGCTACTCGGGCGGGATGAAGCGGCGGCTCGACCTGGCGTCGGCCCTGGTCCACCAGCCCGAGGTCCTGTTCCTCGACGAGCCCACCACCGGCCTCGACCCCGCCAGCCGGCTCACGGTGTGGGACGAGGTCCGCCGCATCAACGCCCTGGGCACGACCGTCTTCCTCACCACCCAGTACCTGGAGGAGGCCGACCAGCTTTGCAGCCGGCTGGCCATCATCGACGACGGCGTCATCGTGCGGGAAGGCACACCGGCCGAGCTGAAGGCCGACCTCCGCCGCCGCCGGGGCCTGGAGGCGGACCCGACGCTCGACGAGGTGTTCCTCGACGCCACCGGCCGCATCCGGGAACGGGTCGCCGGCCAGGTCCAGGAGGTGGAGTGAGTTCGCTGCGCGCCCTCGCCGGCCGGGCCGTCCGGGAGATGCTGCGCACCCCCGACGCCCTCCTGCCCACGGTGTTCATCCCGCTGTTCTTCCTCGTGGTCAACGTGGGCCAGGCGGCCCGCATCTTCCCGGCCGGGGCCACCCCGTTCCTCGAGGGCCAGAACTACGCCGCCTTCCAGCTGCCGGCCGCCATCCTGCTGGCCTCCTCGTTCGGGGGGGCCGCCCTCTTCCTGGTGGAGGACATCGAGGGCGGCTACTTCGACAAGCTGCGGGCCTCTCCCGTGTCACGCAGCGCCATCGTGCTCGGCCGCCTGCTCGCCGAGGGGGCCAAGAGCGTCGGCATCGCCACGTTGATCGTGCTGGTGGCCCTGCCCTTCGGCATCACCGTGGCCAGCGGCGTGCTGGGGTTCCTCCTGCTGGTGGCGCTGGCCGCCGGATGGGCGGTGGTCTTCTCCGGCTTCATGCAGCTGATCGCCCTCAAGACCCGCAGCGCGGCCGCCACCCAGTCGGGATCGCTGATCTTCTTCCCCCTGCTGTTCCTCACGCCCAACTTCGTGCCCCGCGACCTCCTGACCCGGCCGATGGAGGTGGCGGCCACGTTCAACCCCGTCACCTACATCATGGAGGGGCTGCGGTCGCTGGTGCTGGAGGACTTCAACTGGACGAGGATCGGCCGCGGCTTCCTGGTGGTGGCGGTCTTCGGCGCCCTGATGGTGTTCCTCAACGTGCGCACGATCCGCAACTACGACTGAGGCCGCCAGCCGCCGGGGAGCGGCGCCAGGCCCTCGGTCGGACCCAGCCACTCGTACCCGGCAGCCGTCCCCAGGGACGTGACCACCTCGACCCGGCGGAACAGCGAGCCCTCGTCCTCGATCCGGTCGAGCACGACCAGGGCGCGGGCCCGCCCGCCGGCCCCGATGGTGACCACGAACCCGGGGATGGGCGGCCCGTCCCCGAAGCGGGCGACGGGGTACCCGTGGCCGCTGTCCCACAGGCGGCCGCCGGCGGTGGCCGGCTGCCACGCCGACGCGAACGGCCGCAGGGCCGGCCACCGGTCCTGGCCGGGCATGAGGGTGCCGTAGACGAACAGCCGCATCGCCGGATAGTCGCACGCCGCCGAACCGCCGGCGGCGCCGGCCGAGCTGCGCGAGGGTAGGAGGATGAGGACGAACCCCCTCCTCCGGCGCCGGCGGCGTGTGGCCGCCTCCGCCCTGGCCGCCCTGGCCCTGGCCCTCGCCGCTTGCGGCGGGGAAGGGGGTGGCACGGCGGCCGACGACCGCCTCGGCGAGGACGTGACCGCCAACCAGCCCGGCGAGCTGGCCGTTCAGGTGGTGAGCGAGGACCGCACGAGGCTGTTCGGCACCCTCACCGTGCCCCCGGCCGCCGCCGGGGCATCGGTCCCCGGCGTCCTCCTCCTGCCCAGCGCCGGCCCCGGCGACCGCAACGGCACGATCGAACCCGACGGCACCCCCAGCGGCCTCGGGCGCGACCTGGCCGCCGCCCTCAACGACGCCGGCCTGGTGACCTACCGCTACGACGGCCGGGGCAGCGGCGAGAGCCGCCTCGACGACCGCTCGGCGCTGACCGTCGACGCCCTGGTGGCCGACGCCCGGGCCGCTCTCGACCTGCTGGCCCAGCGCAAGGAGACCCAGGGCCGGGAGCTGTCGGTCGTGGGCTACGAGGACGGCGGGCTTCTCGCCCTCCGCCTGGCCGCCACCGACCCGCGCGTCAAGCGGGTGGTGCTGGTCTCCGCCCCCGGCCGCTCCCTCGTCGACCTCCAGGCCGCCCGCCTGTCGGCCCGGTACGGCCCCGAGTCGGGCGAGCACCTGCGATCGGTGGTCGCCGACCTCCTGGCCACCGGCGCCCTGCCCGCCCTGCCGGACATGCGGACCGAGCTGCGGGCCATGCTCCCCCCCGAGCGGGCCGCCCTTCTGGCCGGCCTCTACGCCATCGACCCGGTGGCGGAGGCGGCCCGGGTGCGGGTGCCCACCATGATCGTCGTGCCCGCCCCCGCCGCCTCCTACGAGGC
>DATLGZ010000340.1:0-1874 GCA_035540235.1 Acidimicrobiales bacterium
GCCGTCCTCGATGAACTTCTTGGCGTTGTCCCACGCCCCCCCGGCGTTGGACAGGAACACGGCCATGAGCTGGCCGGTGAGGATGACGGCGGCCAGGAAGGCGCCCAGGGCGGCGTAGTTGATGCCGAAGCCGATGATCAGCGGGGTGAGCACGGCCAGCAGGGCGGGCGTGGCCAGCTCCCGCAGGGAAGCGGCGGTGCAGATGTCGATCACCCGGCCGTACTCGGGGCGCTCGGAACCGTCCATGATGCCGGGGTGCTCGCGGAACTGGCGGCGCACCTCCTGCACGACCGTGCCCGCCGACCGGCCCACCGCCCTGATGGCGAGGGCAGAGAACAGGAACGGCACCGCCCCGCCGATGAGCAGGCCGATGAACGTCTTGGGGTCGGCCACGTTGATCTGGGTGAGGGGGTTCTCGAACAGGGCCGAGCCCACCTCGCCCAGCCCCAGCTCGCTGCCGATCACCTCGATGAAGGAGGCGAACAGGGCCACCGCCGCCACCACCGCGGAGCCGATGGCGAAGCCCTTGGTGATGGCCTTGGTGGTGTTGCCCACCGCGTCGAGGCTGACCATGATCCGCTGCGGCTCGCCCTCGAACTCGCCCGACATCTCGGCGATGCCGGCGGCGTTGTCGGCCACCGGCCCGAAGGTGTCCTCGGACACGATCACGCCGGTGGTGGCCAGCATGCCCATGCCGGCCAGGGCCACCAGGTAGAAGGAGAACTGGATGTTGCCCTGGCCCAGGGCCAGGCCCACCCCGACGGCGCAGGCGATGGCGACGACGGCCCACACCGTCGACTCCAGGCCGGTGCTGATGCCGGACAGGACGGTGGTGGCGGGGCCGGTGCGGGTCGACTCGGCGATCTCCTGCACGGGCGCCGTCTCGGTGGAGGTGAAGTACTCGGTGAGCCGGCTGACCACCTGGGCCAGCACCAGGCCGACCACCACCGCCCAGAACACCCGGAGGTTGCCCACGTAGAAGTAGGCGACGAGGAACGTCCCGATGACGGTGAGCAGGCCGGCGGTGGCGAAGCCCCGGTTGATGGGCGCCATGGCCGTCTTGTCGCCGTCCTTGGCCCGCACCATGTAGACGCCCACGATCGAGGCCAGCACGCCGATGGCCCGGGCCGCCACCGGGAAGATGACGCCCAGGGCGGGGTTGAGGCCGATCGACTGGAAGGCGGCGAAGCCGAGGATGATGGAGGCGACGAGGGTGACCTCGTAGGACTCGAAGAGGTCGGCGGCCATGCCCGCGCAGTCGCCCACGTTGTCGCCCACGTTGTCGGCGATGGTGGCGGCGTTGCGGGGGTCGTCCTCGGGGATGCCAGCCTCCACCTTGCCCACCAGGTCGGCGCCCACGTCGGCCGCCTTGGTGAAGATCCCGCCACCGACTCGCATGAACAGGGCGATGAGGGACCCGCCGAACCCGAAGCCGACGAGGATGGCGGTGGCGGTGTTCTGGAACAGCATGATGATGACGGTGGCGCCCAGCAGGCCCAGGCCGACGGTGAACATGCCGGCCACGCCGCCGGTGCGGAAGGCGATCTTGAGGGCCCCCGCCAGCGAACCGGCCCGGGCCGCCGCCGCGGTGCGGACGTTGCCCCGAACGGCCAGGCTCATGCCGATGAAGCCGGTGAGGCCGGAGAGCAGGCAGCCGGCCAGGAAGCCGAGCGTGCGGAACAGGCCCGACTGGACGAACGACAGGGCGGTGGTGCCGTCGGGGCGGAGCACGGCGGTGGAGGTCAGGAAGACGAGGAAGACCAGCGGCACGAGGATGACGGCGATGGTGCGGAACTGGCGGCGCAGGTAGGCCATGGCGCCCTCCTGGATCGCCTTGGCGATGTCCTGCATGGCGGGCGTGCCCGGGTCGGCGG
>DATLGZ010000341.1:0-5310 GCA_035540235.1 Acidimicrobiales bacterium
GGGTGCTACGAGGTGTTCGAGGTGCCCGAGCAGCTGAGCCCCGACGAGCTGGCGTCGGCGCCCATGCCGACGACGTCGCACCAGTGCCCCCACTGCCGCATCCGCCGCCCCTACGACAAGGGCGACTACTTCTTCGCTTGACCCGCTCCCAGATGCGCCGCCGCTGCGCCCTCGCCGCCGCCGTGGGCGTGCTGGCCAGCACCGCCGCGCTGGTGGCCGGGCCCGCCCCGGCCGGCGCGGTGGTGCCGGCCGGCTTCACCGACCAGCTGGTGGCCCCGGTCGGCTCGCCCACCGCCCTGGCCTTCACTCCCGACGGGCGGATGCTGGTGACCACCCAGGGCGGGAGCGTCCGGGTGGTGGAGGGCGGGGAGCTGCTGCCCTCCCCCGCCGTCACCCTGGCGGCGGTGTGCTCCAACTCGGAGCGGGGCCTGCTGGGCGTGGCCGTCGACCCCGAGTTCGCGTCCAACGGGTTCGTCTTCCTGTACTACTCCCGGCGCACCGGCGCGAGCTGCGACGCCTCCACCGTCAACCGGGTGTCCCGCTTCGTCATGACCGGCAACACGCTGGGCGGCGAGGTCGTCCTCCTCGACAACATCCCCTCCCCCGCCGGCAACCACAACGCCGGCGACCTCCACTTCGGCAAGGACGGGCTGCTGTACGCCAGCGTGGGCGACGGGGGCTGCGACTACCTCGGCAACAGCGGCTGCGCCGCCCAGAACGACGCGGCCCGTGACCGCAACGTGCTGCTCGGCAAGATCGTCCGCATCGACCGCAACGGGAACGTCCCGCCCTCCAACCCGTTCACCGGGGCGGGCACGGCCCGCTGCAACACCGGGCCGTCGGCCCCCGGCACCATCTGCCAGGAGACGTTCGCGTGGGGCCTGCGCAACCCCTTCCGGATGGCCTTCGACCCCAACGCCGCCGGCACCCGCTTCTACATCAACGACGTGGGCCAGGCAGCGTGGGAGGAGATCGACGAGGGGATCGCCGGGGCCGACTACGGCTGGAACGTCCGGGAGGGCTTCTGCGCCACCGGCTCGACGACCAACTGCGGCCCACCCCCGGCGGGCATGACCAACCCGGTGTTCGCCTACGGGCGCGACGACGGTTGCCGGTCGATCACCGGCGGGGCCTTCGTCCCCGAGGGGGTCTGGCCGGCGCCGTTCGGGGGCCGCTACCTGTTCGCCGACTTCGTCTGCGGCAGGATCTTCCGCCTCGACCCCGACGGCAGCGGCGGCTTCACGAGGGTCGACTTCGCCACCGGGCTGGGGGGGAGCAGCGCCGTGCACCTCGCCTTCGGGCCGTGGCGGACAACCCAGGCCCTGTACTACACGACCTACGCCAACGGCGGGCAGGTGCGCCGCATCGTCCACCCCGCCGGCACCACCGCCGGTGACTACGACCGCGACGGCAGGGCCGAGATCGGCGTCTACCGGCCCGCCACCGGCCAGTGGTTCCTGCACGGCCTCAACCCGGGGCTCGTCACCTGGGGGGCGGAGGGGGACGTCCCCGTGCCCGGGGACTACGACGGGGACGGCCGCACCGACGTGGCCGTGTACCGGCCCTCCACGGGCCAGTGGTTCGTGAGGGGCGGAAACCCCGGGGTCGTCACGTGGGGAGCCGCCGGCGACGTGCCCGTGCCGGCCGACTACGACGGCGACGGCCGCACCGACATGGCGGTGTACCGGCCGTCGACAGGTCAGTGGTTCGTGCGGAACGGCAACCCGGCGCTGGTCACGTGGGGGGCGAGCGGCGACGTGCCGGTGCCGGCCGACTACGACGGCGACGCGTCGGCCGACGTGGCCGTGTACCGGCCCTCGACGGGTCAGTGGTTCGTGCGGGACGGCAACCCGGCGCTGGTCACGTGGGGGGCGAGCGGCGACCAGCCCCTGCGGGCCGGGCCGTAGGAGGGCGGCCCTCGGGCCTCGGGCCCTCACGGCTCAGGGTGCGGCCTGGAGTTGGTCGGCCCACCACTCGGCGAGGCGCTTGAAGGCCAGCTCCTCGCCCAGGGGCCCGTGCTCGAGCCGCAGCTCCAGGAGGTGGGCCAGGGCCTTGCCCACCAGCGGCCCGGGCGGGATGCCGAGGTGCTCCATGACCTGGTTGCCGTCGAGGTCGGGGCGGATGGCGTCGAGGGCCTCCTGCTCCCGCAACTGGGCTATGCGGGCCTCGAGGCGGTCCATGCGCCGGCCCAGCTCCCGGGCCTTGGCCTGGTTGCGGGTGGTGCAGTCGCAGCGGGTCAGCTCGTTGAGGCGGTCGAGCAGGGGACCGGCGTCACGGGCGTAGCGGCGCACCGCGCTGTCGGTCCAGCCCCCGTCACCCTCGCTGTAGCCGTGGAAGCGGAGGTGCAGCTCGACCAGGCGGCGCACGGCGGCGATCTCATCCAGCGGGTAGCGCAGCTCCCGCATGCGGTGCTCGGCCATGCGCGCCCCCACCACCTCGTGGTGGTGGAACGTGACGCCCTCCGGCCCATAGGCCCGGGTCTTGGGCTTGCCGATGTCGTGCAGCAGGGCGGCCAGGCGCAGGATCTTGTCGGGGCGGGTGTTCTCGACCACGGCGATCGTGTGGGCCAGCACGTCCTTGTGGCGGTGAACGGGGTCCTGCTCCAGGGCCAGGGCGGGCAGCTCCGGGAGGAACTCGTCGGCCAGGCCGGTGCGCACCAGGAACCACAGCCCCGCACCCGGGCGCTCCACCACCAGCAGCTTGTCCAGCTCGTCGCGGATCCGCTCGGCCGAGACGATCGACAGCCGGTGGCGCATCCCGACGACCGCCTCGGTGAGGCCGGGCTCGGGCTCGAGGTCGTAGCCGGCGATGAAGCGGGCGGCCCGCATCATGCGCAGGGGGTCGTCGGCGAAGGACTCCTTGGGCGCGAGGGGTGTGCGGAGCCGGCGGGCGGCCAAGTCCTCGGTGCCGCCGTGGGGGTCGACGAGGACGAGGTCGGGCAGCGACAGGGCCATGGCGTTCACCGTGAAGTCGCGGCGGGCCAGGTCGGCCTCGACGGCGTCGGAGAAGGCCACGTCGGGCTTGCGGGAGTCGGGCGAGTAGGCGTCGGCCCGGTGGGTGGTGACCTCGTAGGTGCGCCCGTCCTTGCGGGCCCCGACGGTGCCGAACCGCTTGCCCTGGAGCCACACCGCGTCGGCCCAGCCCCGCACCAGCCGCTCGATGTCGTCGGGGCGGGCGTCGGTGGTGAAGTCGAGGTCGAAGGCGTCCACCGGCCGGCCCAGGATGGCGTCGCGCACACTGCCGCCCACGAGGTAGAGGCGGAAGCCGGCGGCCGTGAACCGCTCGGCCAGCGGGGCCACCTCGTTCACGAGCCGCTTCAGTCGTTCGGGCACCATCGGGGCCGAGGTTACGGCCCGTGCCCGCCGCCCGTGACCGTCGCCCGTGACCGTCGCCCGTGACCCTGGCATGCTTCGCGGCGTGATGTCCTCCATCGCCGCGCTGTACCGCCTCGTCGACCTGGTGCCGCCACCGGACTCGCCGGTGGGCGCCCACGGCGACTGGAAGCGGTTCGTCAGCGCCAACGGCTTCTGGCCCCCAGAGGACTACCGCATGCTGATCCGCGAGTACGGGGCGGGGACGTTCGCCGGCTGGCTGACCCTCATCGAGCCCTTCAACCACACCAAGACGTTCGCCGAGCTGGTCGAGGTGGAGTGCCGGTCGCTGCGCGGCGCGTCCGCAGGCTGGCCGACGTGGCCCCAGGCGGGCGGCTTCCTGCCGTGGGCCACGACCACCGGCGGCGACCGGGTGGGCTGGCGCACCCAGGGCCGGCCCGAGGCGTGGACCGTCGCCTACTGGGGGGCCCAGGGCGGGGCCGAGTTCCCCACCGGCACGGTGGGGTTCCTGGTGGGCCTGGCCGAGGGCAGCCTCCGCGAGGGGCCGTTCGGGAACGGCAGCCCCTTCTCCACACCGGGCGGAATGCGCTTCGACCCGTTGGGGTGAGCCGGCGCGCAAGCGTGTCAGATCTTGTACCTGGGGCGTGCAATTCCAGCACCAGTTCGCTCAGGCGCTGAGCCGGCGGGCGACGGCCTCGACCACCTCCATGCCCGGTCCCCCCCGGGTGGGCGGCTCGGCGGGCTGGAAGTCGCGGTCGCCCGCTAGCACGGCCACGCAGGCGGCAGCCGAGTTGGCGAGGGCGTCGAGGTCGTAGCCGCCCTCGAGGGCGACCACGCAGTGGCCGGGCGGGGCCAGGCCCAGGCAGCGCCGGGTTAGGGCGGCGAAGTCGCCGGAGGACAGGGCCAGCGCGGTGTCCTCCAGGATGTCGTCACGGTGGGAGTCGAAGCCGGCCGAGACCAGCACCCAAGTGGGGGCGAAGGCCATGGCCGCCGCTTCGACCACGTCCATGGCCGCCTGGTACACGTCGCCGGTGGCGCCCGCGGGCACGGGGAGGTTGACGGTGCACCCCTCCCCGCGGCCCTGGCCCGTCTCCTCCAGGCGGCCGGTGAAGGGGTAGAGGGGCGACTGGTGCATCGACACGTACAGGACGCGGTCGTCGTCGTAGAACGTGTCCTGGGTGCCGTTGCCGTGATGGACGTCCCAGTCCACGATCAGAACCCGCTCACCCCGCTCGGCCAGGTGGGCCGCCGCCACCGCCACGTTGTTGAACAGGCAGAAGCCCTGGGCGGCGGCGCCGGTGGCGTGGTGGCCGGGCGGCCGCACGGCGCAGAAGGCGTTCTGCTCCGCTTCGGCCGCCTGCAGGACGGCGCCCGCCGCCCGCAGCGCCGCCTCCCAGGACCCCTCCGACGCGGCGGTGTCGAGGGTGATCGGCCCGCCGCCCCGCTCGCAGAACCGGCGCAGGGCGTCGATGAAGCCCGGAGGGTGGACCAGGACCAGCTCCTCGGGCGTGGCCCGGCGGGCCTCGACCTCGGCCACCACGTCACCCAGGCCCGCGTCGCGGATGCCGCCCAGCACCGCCTCCACCCGCTCGGGGCGCTCGGGGTGGGCGTAGCCGGCGACGTGGCCCAGGCAGGCCTCGTGGCGCAGGACGAGCACGGGGCCGGCTCCCTCGGGCATCGCCTGGCAAGCTAGCGCCGTGACAACTCGGCGGAGGCTGGCGGTGGCGGTGGCGGCGACACGAGGCGGTGGCGGCGACACGAGGCGGTCGCAGTGAACCGAGGCGGCCGCCAGTGAACCGGGGCGGCCGGTGACAGCGGAGGCTGAGTCGGCGTCGGGCCGGGCCTTCACCCGGCTCGCCCGAGCGGTGTCCGTTGCCGTCGGCTAGGAGGCTGCGGCAAGCCCTGGTGGCCGACCTCGAGCGGCGGGGGGCCATCCGCTCGCCGGCGGTGCGGCGGGCGTTCACCAAGGTTCCCAGGG
>DATLGZ010000342.1:0-4212 GCA_035540235.1 Acidimicrobiales bacterium
ACCATCCTTATCTCGACGGTGCTTATCTCGACGGTCTGGTCAGCGGCCACCGACGACGTGGGCCCGGCGGCCGGGCCGGCCCCACCCGCCCCGCAGGCGGTGGCGGCCACGGCCAGCACCGCCGCCGCCCCGGCGGCCAGCCGTCGCCGTGGCCCTACTCTCGTGGCTCCATGCATGGTTGAAAACCCCTTGACGCTTGCTCCCCCCCTGCGTATCATGAATACCGGAGTCCCGAGGGGGCGACCGAAGTCCGGCTCTCGGGCCGGACGGAGGAGACTTCCTTGGGACTCCGCTTTCGCGTCCGGGCCCGGGAACGGCGGAGGAACCGCAGCGCGGTTCGCCCTGGCACCCCGGGAGGCGGTAGAAGTAGCGGCGCCGTGACCGTCCCCCTCGTCGACCTCCTCTGCTGCCCCCAGGACCTGTCCGCACCGCTGGAGGCGGGCCCCGACGACCTGGCCTGCCCCCAGTGCGGCACCCGCTTCCCGGTGCGAGAGGGCATCGTGTCGTTCCTGTCGGCCCAGGAGCTCTCCGACCAGGACCACCGCGAGCGGGCCATGCGGGACGAGGAGAGCTCGTGGTACGACCCCATGTTCGAGGGCTACACCGACGCAGTGGAGGTGCCCACGGCCGTGCGGCGGCTGGGCCAGCCCGACGGCCCGATCCTCGACGCCGGCTGCGGCACGGGCCGCATCACCGAGGCCCTGCTCCCCCTCGGCCAGCCCATCGTGGCCGTGGACTACAGCGACGCCTGCCTGCGCCGCATGCTGGCCAAGACGGGGGCGGCGGCGGCGCCGGTGCTGGCCGTGCAGTCCGACCTGCGGGCCCTCCCGCTGCGGACGGGGGTGATGGCCGCCGCCACCTGCATCGAGACCTACTCGCAGTTCCGCCGCGACGACCGCCGCCGCATCCTGGCCGGCCTCGCCCGGGTGCTGCGGCCGGGGGCGCCGCTGTCGATCTCCGCCTTCAACTTCAACGCCCTGTTCCGGCTGTGGGCGGCCAAGGGCAACGCCGGCGCCCGCGAGGGCGAGCACATGCTGGGCGGCGACTACTACTACTACCGCTTCACCAAGGCCGAGCTGCGGGAGGAGCTGGAGGAGCACTTCGACGTCGAGGAGGTGGTCGGCATCCGCAACATCCCCGCCCGGTCCCTGGCCGAGGGGCTGCGCAAGGTGGGCATGGCCCCGGCCGCCGGCCGCTTCCTCGACTACATGGTCGATCGGGGCCACCGGGCCGACTTCTGGCTGGAGCAGACCCCGCTGGCCGACGCCGCCGGCTTCTTCTGGCAGGCCAAGGCCGTAGCCCGCCGGCGGTAGCATCCGGGGGCCGCCCGGATGGCGAAATGGCATACGCGATGCACTCAAAATGCATTGCCCGAGAGGGCGTGCGGGTTCGAGTCCCGCTCCGGGCACCTCCCTCACCTCGGGTCTCCGACCCGCTCAGCTCTTGAACAGGAACTCGGCCTCCTCGGGGTCGATGAGCAGGCCGACCTCCTCCCGCAGCAGGCCGTGGCGGGCCAGGGTCGGGTCGGCGTCTACGAGGGCGAAGGCCACCTCGCGGGCGCGGGCGACCTCGTCGCGGTCGCGCCGCAGGGACGCCAGCTTGAGGTCGGAGTGGCCCTTCTGGCGCGTGCCCAGCACCGTCCCCTCCCCCCGGATCTCCAGGTCGACCTCGGCCAGCTCGAACCCGTCCGCCGTGCGCTCCAGGGCGGCCAGGCGCTCGGCCGAGTCGGGGGTCGACACGTCCCCCAGCAGGTAGCAGAACGACTCGGCCGCGCCCCGCCCCACCCGGCCCCGCAGCTGGTGGAGCTGGGCCATGCCGAAGCGGTCGGCGTCCTGGATGACCATCACGGTGGCGTTGGGCACGTCCACGCCCACCTCGATCACCGTGGTCGCCACCAGCACGTCCACCTCGCCCGCCCGGAAGGAGGACATCACCGCCTCCTTGTCCTTCGACGGCATCTGGCCGTGCAGGAGGCCGACCCGCAGGCCGGGCCACACCTCCGTAGACAGGCGCTCGTGCTCGGCCACCGCCGAGCGGGCCTGGACCTTCTCCGACTCCTCGACCAGCGGGCACACGACGTAGGCCTGGCGGCCGCCTGCCACCTCCGACTCGACCCGCCGGTAGGCCTCGGACTGCTCCAGCTCGCCCCGCAGCCAGCGGGTGACCACCGGCTGGCGGCCGGGCGGCAGCTCGTCGAGCACGGTCACGTCGAGGTCGCCGTAGACGGTCATGGCCGCGGTGCGGGGGATGGGAGTGGCCGTCATGACCAGCACGTCGGGGTCGTCGCCCTTGCCCCGCAGGGCGGCCCGCTGCTCCACGCCGAAGCGGTGCTGCTCGTCGATGACGACCACGCCCAGGGCCTTGAACGCCACCTTCTCCTCCAGCAGGGCGTGGGTGCCGAGAAGCAGGTCGACCGAACCGTCGGCCAGGCCGGCGGCGATGCGGGCCCGCTCGCCCGCCGCCGTGCGGTTGGTGAGCAGCGCCACCCGCAGGGGCCGGTCGCCGGTGAGGGTGGCCGGGTCGGGCACCGTCAGGTCGCCCAGCAGGTCCCGCACCGCCAGCCCGTGCTGCTCGGCCAGCACCTCGGTGGGGGCCATGAGCGCCCCCTGGTAACCGCCCTGCACGCCCATGAGGAGGGCCGTGACTGCCACCAGCGTCTTGCCCGAGCCGACGTCGCCCTGCAGCAGCCGGTGCATGGGGTGGGGACCGGCCAGGTCGGCGGCGATCTCGGCCACCGCCCGCCGCTGGGCGCCGGTGAGCGGGAAGGGCAGGCCGTCGTGGAAGCGGCGGACCAGCTCCCCCTCGGTCACGTGGCGCAACCCCTTGGACTCCCGCTCGATGGCCCGCTTGCGCATCACCAGGGCCAGCTGCATGCGCAGCAGCTCGTCCACCACCAGCCGGCGGCGGGCGGCCTGGGCCGCCCCCATGGACTCGGGGTTGTGGATATGGCGGAAGGCCCACGTGCGGTCGGCCACGTCGAGGCGGTCCCGCCAGTCCTCGGGCAGGGGGTCGGCCAGCTCCCCCGCCCGGGCCAGCGCCTCCTCGACCCACTCCGCCAGCTCCCAGGTGCTCAGCCCCGCCTTCTCCGACTGCGGGTAGACGGGGACGATCTTGCCGGTGCGGTTCCCCACCAGGTCGACGACGGGGTTGGTCATCTGCCGGCGGCCGCGGAACAGCTCGACCTTGCCGAAGAAGACGGCCTCGACGCCGACCGACAGCTGCTTGGCCCGCCACGGCTGGTTGAAGAACACGTTGTGGAGGTAGCTGGAGCCGTCGAACACGTCGACCTCGACGAGAGTGCGCCGCTGGCGGGTGGGGCGGGCCCGCACCCGCTTGACCGTGGCCAGCACCAGGGCCTCCTCCCCCACCTTCAGGTCGCGGATGGCGGCCTGGCGGGTGCGGTCGAGGTAACGGCGGGGGTAGTGGGTGAGCAGGTCGAGGACGGAGGTGATCTCCATGGCCGCCAGCCCCTCCGCCTTCTTGGGCCCCACCCCCGAGAGCGTGGTGACGGGGAGGCGGGCGAGCTGCTCCAGCCGTCGGGCCAGCTGCCTACTCCGCGCTGAACAGGTAGGCCGACAGGGGCTGGTCGCCGCGGTGGACCTCGACCGCCGCCCCCGGCCGGTGCTGGGCCAGCCACTCCTGGATGCGGCGGGTGGCCTCGGGCCGGGCCGCCTCTCCCTCGCACACCGTCACCAGCTCGTGGACGTCGCTCACCAGCCGCTCCAGCAGGGAGATGGCGGCGTCGGCCAGGTCGGAGGCGGCGGCGACGATGTCGTGGCCCAGCAGGCCCAGGTGGTCGCCCTCCTTCACCTCGCCGGCCGGCGTCGACGCGTCCCGCACGGACCACGTCACCTCACCCCACGCCACCTCGTCGGCCGCCTCGGCCATCGCCTTGACGTTGGCCTCGGCGGGCGCGTCGGGTTCGTAGCCCATGAGGGCGGCGAAGCCCTCGGCCAGGCTGGTGGTGGGCACGATGTGGACGGGCCGGGACGCCATCCCGGCCGCCCGCTCCGCCACCGGCACGACGTTCTTGTTGTTGGGCAGGACCACGACCTCGTCGGAGCGGGCCGCCTCGATCGCCTCCAGGAGCTCGGCGGTGGAGGGGTTCATCGACTGCCCGCCCGCCACCACGCCCGCCACGCCCAGCGATCGCAGGATCGTCACCGCCCCGGCCCCGGCCCCCACGGCCACCACCGCGGTGTTGCGGTGAGG
>DATLGZ010000343.1:0-3352 GCA_035540235.1 Acidimicrobiales bacterium
GGCCCCCGCCGCCACCGGCCAGCCCCAGTCGCAGTGGCTGGGCAAGAGCGTGAAGCGCAAGGAGGACGACCGCTTCATCGAGGGCCGGGGCAACTACATCGAGGACATCAAGCTGCCCGGCATGCTGCACATGGCCATCCTGCGCAGCCCCTACGCCCACGCCCGCATCAACTCGATCGACGCGTCGGCGGCCCAGGCCCTTCCCGGCGTGGTGGCCGTCGTCACCGGCGAGCTGCTGGCCTCCTACAACCTGGCGTGGATGCCGACCCTGTCGGGTGACACCCAGGCCGTGCTCGCCACCGACAAGGTCCGCTTCCAGGGCCAGGAGGTGGCGGCGGTGGTGGCCGAGGACCGCTACGTCGCCCACGACGCCCTCGAGCTCATCGACGTCGACTACGACCCGCTGCCGGCGGTGGTCGACCCCTTCAGGGCCCTGGAGGAGGGCGCCCCCCTCATCCGCGACGACAAGGAGGGCCAGGCCGACAACCGGATCTACCACTGGGAGGCAGGCGACGCGGAGGCCACCGACGCCGCCTTCGCCCAGGCCCACAAGGTCGTGTCCCTCGACACCCACTATCCCCGCTCCCACCCGTCGCCGCTGGAGTGCTGCGGGTGCGTGGCCGACGTCAACTCAGCGTCGGGCAAGGCCACCATCTACATGACGTCGCAGGCGCCCCACGCCATCCGCACCGTGTTCGCGCTGGTGGCCGGGCTCCCCGAGCAGAACATCCAGATCATCTCGCCCGACATCGGCGGCGGGTTCGGCAACAAGGTCCCCGTGTACCCGGGCTACGTGGTCGCCACCGCCGCCTCGCTCGTGATCGGCCGGCCGGTGAAGTGGATCGAGGACCGCACCGGCAACCTCATCTCCACCGGGTTCGCCCGCGACTTCCACATGCACGGCGAGCTGGCCCTCTCCAAGGAGGGCAGGATGCTGGGGCTGCGGGTGAAGATGCTCTCCGACCAGGGCTACGCCTACGCCGACGCCCAGCCGTCGAAGTTCAAGGCCGGCCTGTTCCACATGGTGACCGGGTCCTACGACCTCCCCGCCGCCCACGTCGTCACCGACGGGGCCTACACCAACAAGGCCCCCGGCGGCGTGGCCTACCGCTGCTCGTTCCGCATCACCGAGGCTTCCTACCTGATCGAGCGGCTGGTGCAGAACGCGGCGTACGAGATGAGGATCGACCCCGCCGAGCTCCGCCGCCGCAACCTGCTGCGGCCCGAGCAGTTCCCCTACCAGACGGCCACCGGCTTCGTCTACGACTCCGGTGACTACGAGGCCAACATGGACCTCGCCCTCAAGGCGGTCGGCTACAAGAAGCTGCGCACCCAGCAGAAGGCGCTGCGCAAGGAGGGCGGCACCAAGATGATCGGTGTCGGCCTGGCCACCATGACCGAGGCCCTGGGGGCGGGCCCCAGTCGCGACTACGACATCCTGGGCATCAAGATGTTCGACTCGGCCGAGCTGCGGGTGCACCCCACCGGCAAGGCCATCCTCAAGCTCGGCGTCCGCCACCAGGGCCAGGGCCACGAGACCACGTTCGCCCAGATCGTGGCCCACGAGCTGGGCATCCCGCCCTCCGACATCCTCGTGCAGGAGGGCGACACCGACAACACGCCCTACGGCCTGGGGACCTACGCCTCCCGCAGCACGCCGGTGGCGGGGGCGGCCGCCTCGCTGGTGGCCCGCAAGCTGCGGGACAAGGCCCGCAAGATCGCCGCCTACCTGCTGGAGGTCTCCGAGGACGACCTGGAGTGGGAGGACGACCACTTCTCGGTGAAGGGGGCGCCCGAGAAGACCAAGTCGATCCAGGAGATCGCCTTCGCCGCCTACACCAACCACCCCCTCGGCATGGAGGCGGGGCTGGAGGGCGTGCAGTACTACGACCCGCCCAACCTCACCTTCCCCTTCGGCACCTACGTCGTGGTGGTGGAGGTGGACACCGAGACCGGGCAGTGGAAGCCGCTCAAGGTGGTGGCGGTCGACGACTGCGGCGTGCGCATCAACCCGATGATCGTGGAGGGCCAGATAATGGGCGGGCTGACCGAGGGCTACGCCATGGCGGCCATGCAGCTCATCACCTTCGACGAGGACGGCAACTGCATCGGGGCCAACTTCATGGACTACCTGCTGCCCACGGCCTGGGAGACGCCGCACTTCGACCTGTACGAGACGTGCACGCCGTCGCCCCACCACCCTCTCGGGTGCAAGGGCGTGGGGGAGTCGGCCACCGTCGGGTCGCCGGCCGCCTTCGTCAACGCCGTCGTCGACGCCCTCGTCCACCTCGGCGTCACCAACATCGACATGCCCGTCACGTCGGCCCGGGTGTGGGAGGCCATCCAGGCGGCGCCGGGCTCGTAGCCGTCGCCGGGCGGCCAAGCGCTCCAGGGCTCGTAGAATCGGTTTGGTGACGTTCGACCTGGCGTCCGAGGAGTCGCTCCTGCGGGGCCGGCGGGAGCCCTACGTGCGGGCGACGGTGGTGTGGGCTCGCCACCCCGTGTCGGCCCGTGCCGGCGACAAGGCGGTCGTCACCGCCGCCGGCCACCTGCGGGGCTGGGTGGGCGGGTCGTGCGCCGAGCCGGTGGTGGTGCGGGAGGCGGCCGCCGCCCTCGCCTCGGGCAAGGCCCGCCTGCTGCGGCTAGGCCCGGCCGCCGACCTGCCCGCCGAGGAGGAAGGGGTGGTCCTGGCCACCGTGAGCTGCGCCAGCGAGGGCTCGTTGCAGGTGTTCCTGGAGCCGGTGGAGCCTCCCCCTCACCTCGTGGTCGTGGGCCGGTCGCCCATGGTGCAGGCCCTGGTGGCCATGGCCGGCGCGGTCGGGTTCGAGACGGTGGTGGTGGAGTCGGAGGACGCCCCCCCCGACCTGGCCGCCGGCGGAGCCACCGTCGTCGGCGAGCTCGACCTGGCCAAGGCCGACGTGGGGCCGGCGACGTTCGTGGTGGTGGCCACCATGGGCCGCTACGACGAGGAGGCGGTGCAGGCCGCCCTGGCCACCCCCGCCCGCTACGTGGCCCTGGTGGCATCCAGCCGGCGGGCCGCCACCGTCGTCGAGTCGCTGCGGGCGGCGGGCGTGGCCGGCGACCGGTTGGCCCGGCTCAAGAGCCCGGCCGGGCTTCCTCTGGGCGACCTGCCTCACGCCGAGATGGCGGTGTCGATCCTGGCCGAGATCGTGCAGGAGAAGGCCCGGGCCAGGGTGCCCGCCGTCGCGTCACCCGCCGAGGCGGGCGAGGCGGCGGGCCCGCCGACGCAGCCCGCAACCGCCATCGACCCTGTCTGCGGCATGACCGTGGAGATCACCGAGCGCACGCCGTCGGCCGAGCGGGACGGCGCCACCTACTGGTTCTGCTGCCC
>DATLGZ010000344.1:0-1942 GCA_035540235.1 Acidimicrobiales bacterium
GACCACGCTCACGACCTCTACGAGCGGGGGATGGCGCCGGTGATCGTGGTCACGGGGGGCAAGCAGCCGGGCGACCGCTTCACCGAGGCCGGCGCGTCGGCCGCCTACCTCCACACCCGGGGCGTCCCCGACGACGACATCCTGCGGGAGGTCGACGGGCGCAACTCCTTCGAGTCGCTGGCCGCCGCCGCCGGGTTCCTGAAGGAGCGGGGGATCACCACCGTGCTGTTGGTGTCCGACCCCTTCCACTCCTTCCGGATCGACGCCATCAGCGCCGAGCTGGGCCTCGACGGCCACCCGTCGCCCACCCGGACCAGCCCCATCGTGGGAGCTTCCGCCACCCGCCACCTGGTGCGGGAGACGGTGGCGGTGGCCGTGGGCCGCATCATCGGCTACCGGCGGGAGGCGGGGATCAACCGGGTGGTGAGGCCTGAGCTCAGGGAGCGGGAGTGAGGGCGGCCAGGTGACCGCGCCCGGCGACTGGGCGTCCCATCGCTGAGCCCCTCCTCCTCGGCCTCGACCTCGGCACCACCCGGACCAAGGCGGTGCTGGTCGACGCCCGCGGCCGGCAGGTGCGGGCGATGGCCGCCCCCACCCCCTTCGTGAGGGGGGAAGGCGGGGTGGAGATGGACGTAGGCGCCCTGCTCGTCACCGCCCGCCGGGTGGTGGCCGGCCTCGGGGCCGACCGCGACCGGGTGGCGGCCGTGGGCATCGCCGGCATGGCCGAGTGCGGCGCGCCCCTGGACCGGTCGGGCCGGCCGCTGGCCCCGGTGATCGGCTGGCACGACGGGCGGGGCCAGGAGGCGATCGACCGGCTGGAGAGGGAGTTCGGGGGCGGCCTGGCCGACCGGGTGGGCCAGCCCCTGCGGACGGTCATGACCGTGGCCAAGCTGGGCTGGCTGGTGGAGCACGGCGTGGGGCCGGTGCACCGGTGGCTGGGCGTGCCCGAGCTCGTCCTCCATGCCCTGACCGGGGCCGACGCCACCGAGTTCTCCCTCGCCGCCCGCACCGGCTGCTACGACGTGGGGGAGCGCCGGTGGATCCCCGAGGTGGCGGGGGCCCTGGGGTTCGGCATCGGCGTCTTCCCTCCTGTGCAGGGGGCGGGCACGGTGATGGGCCGGGTCTCGCCCGCCGGTTCGGCGTGGTCGGGGCTGCCGGTGGGCATCCCGGTGACCATCGCCGGCCACGACCACCTGGCCGGCCTGGCCGGCGCGGGCGTGGGCGCCAGCGAGGTGGCCAACTCGGTGGGGACGGCGGAGACGCTGGTGGCCCGGGCCGCCGCCCTTCCCGACGTGGCTGCCGCCGCGCCGCTCCGGGTCGCCGTCACCGTCCTACCGGGCGGCCGGCAGTGGGCCGCCCTGGTCAGCGCCGCCCGCTCGGGGATCGTGATCGAGGCGGCCGGGGGGGCGGAGGCGGTGGACGCCGCCTCCCTCGTTGACTCGCTGATCGCCGGCCGGGTGGTCGAGCTGCCCGACGCTCCCGCCGGAGCGGTGTGGGCCGGGCTGCTGGCCGCCCTGGCTGCTCGCACCGCCCACGCCTACCGGCGTCTGGAGCAGGTGGTGGGCCCGGCGCGGGGCGTGGTCGTATTCGGGGGTGGCAGCGTGAGCCGCCCGTGGCTGGCGGCCAAGGCGGCGGCCCTGCCCCTACCCGTGCGGCGGTCGCCGGTGGCGTCGGCCGTGGGCGCCGGCGCGGCCCGCGGCGCGGCCATGGCGGCGGGGTGGCGGCCGCCTTCGAGCTGACCGGCCGCCCCGGCCCACCCCGACCGGACCGGGTCCGTCCCTACCCCGTCCAGCGGGTGCCGAAGCCGGCGGCGGCGTTGAGGAGGGTGAGGGCGGCGGCATCGACCGTGACGTCGGCCACGTCGGCCGTGGGGTCGACCTCGACGATGTCGATGGCCCGCACCGCGGGGTGGGCGCCGGCGGCGAAGGCGGCGTCGAGGACC
>DATLGZ010000345.1:0-2209 GCA_035540235.1 Acidimicrobiales bacterium
GCGACGGCCTGTACGCGGTGGCCGACGGGGTGGGGGGCCACCAGGCCGGCGAGGTGGCGGCCCAGACGTCGGTCGAGACCCTGGCCGCCGGCTTCACCGAGCGCACCACCGACGGGCTGGTGGAGGCGATCCGGGAGGCGAGCCGGGCGGTGTGGCGCCTGGCCCAGGAGAACAGCGAGCGGCGGGGCATGGGCACCACCCTCACCGTGCTCGCCCTGGTGGAGCAGGACGGCGAGGAGGTGCTGGCCGTGGCCAACGTGGGCGACTCCCGCGCCTACCTCTTCCAGCAGGGCGACCTGATGCAGGTGACCGAGGACCACTCCCTGGTCGAGGAGCTGGTGCGGGAGGGCCAGCTCTCGCCCGAGGAGGCCAAGGTGCACCCCCAGCGTTCGATCATCACCCGGGCCCTGGGCATGGAGGCGGAGATCGAGGTCGACGCCTGGACGATCACGCCTTATGCCGGCGACCGCATCGTCCTGTGCAGCGACGGGCTCACCAACGAGGTCAGCGCCGACAAGATGGCGGCCGTTCTCCGCCAGCTCTCCGACCCCCAGGAGGCGGCCCGGGAGCTGGTCCGCCAGGCCCGGGCCCACGGCGGCAACGACAACATCACCGTCATCGTCGTCGACGTGGTGGACGACGGGGGCCGGGCCCAGGAGGCGTCCAAGGCGCTGGCCGGCGACCCCGGCGCTCCCGCCCGCCGCCTCGACCGCGACGCCACCGCCACCGTCACCCGCCGGCCCGGCGCCGACGCCCCACCGGCTCCTGACGACCGGCCCTCCCCGGGGGACGGCCCGGGGCCAGCCGCCGGTTCCGCCGGCGCCGCCACCAGCGCCGGCGCCGCCACCAGCGCGGCCCGCCCGGCAGCCACGGCGGCCGGCTCCGGGACCTGGCCGGCGGCCCCCGGCTCCGCCGGTGCCGCCACCGCCGCCGGCTCGGGGCAGCGGTCGGCGAGCGGGCCGCTGGCGAGCCCGGCCACGGCCACGGCCACCCGCAACCCACCGCCGCTGACCACGCCGCCCGCGCCGTCCGGGCGGGCGGACCGGCCCCGGCGGCTCACGTGGCGGGTCGTGCTGTTTATGACCTGCGTGGTCGGCATCCTGGGGATCGTGGCCGCCAGCCTGGCCTGGTACGCCCGCAGCGCCTACTTCGTCGGCGTCGACGGCGACCAGGTGGCCATCTTCCGGGGCCGGCCGGGCGGCTTCCTCTGGTTCGAGCCCACCCTCGTCGATCGCAAGGAGCTGCGCATCGACGACGTCGTGCCCGCCAAGGTCGACGAGCTGCGGGCGGGCAAGGAGGCGCCGTCCAAGGCGGACGCCGACCGCTACGTCAACAACCTGCGCCAAGAGGCGGCCCAGCTGTGGGCGGCCACGTCTACGACAAGCACCACCGAACCGCCTCCGGCTCCGCCCGGCGCCACCGCCGCGACACCCACTACGACCGTCACAACGGCAAGGCTGGCCCCGCCATGATGCAGGTCGTCCGGCGGAACACGGAGCTGGGGCTGGTGCTGCTGGCCGGCCTGCTCACCGTGGGTGGCTACACCCTCGCCACCCTGGGCCAGAACGCGTCGCTGCCGGCCAACCTCGTGCCCTTCCTGTTGATCATCCTCGGGCTGCTGGCCGCCGCCCACATCACCACCCGGTTCCTGGCCCCGGGGGCGGACGGCAGCCTCCTGCCCCTGGCCGGCCTGCTCAACGGCATCGGCTACGTGTTCATCGCCCGCCTCAACGAGGACCTGGCCGCCCTCCAGGCCCTGTGGACGGCGGTCGGCATCGGCGGGTTCATCCTCACCCTGGTGCTGGTGCGGCGGGTGCGGGACATCGAGCGGTTCCGCTACACGATCGCCCTCGTCGGCGTGGGGCTGCTGCTGATGCCCCTGCTGCCGGTCATCGGGCGCACCATCAACGGGGCGCGGCTGTGGGTGCAGCTCGGCCCCGTGAACTTCCAGCCCGGCGAGCTGGCCAAGATCGCCCTGTGCATCTTCTTCGCGTCCTACCTGGTGGAGAAGCAGATGCTGCTGTCCCACGCCCGCCACCAGATCGGGCCCATCCCCTTCCCCGACCTCAAGCACTACGGGCCGCTCGTGCTCATGTGGGGCGTCTCGCTGGTGGTGATGATCTTCCAGACCGACCTGGGCTCCTCCATGCTGTTCTTCGCCCTGTTCATCGCCCTGCTGTGGGTGGCGACGGGGCGGGCGGCCTACCTG
>DATLGZ010000346.1:0-13830 GCA_035540235.1 Acidimicrobiales bacterium
TGGGGCCGGCGCCGGCGGCGTCCGTCGAGGCCGAGGGTGACCACGCCGGCGGCGCCGAGGGCGATGCCGGCGAACCCGGGGAACAGTTGGTTCTCGAACGGGGCGTTGATGCGGTCGCGCAGCCACCCGTAGATGAGGGTGCCCTCGACGGGGCCGAGGAAGTGGCGGGGCGTCACCGCCGCCTCGTGGTAGTAGTCGCGCTGGAGGTGGTCGGACCAGGTGGCGTAGGCCGAGATCACCGACAGCGAGGGGATCAGGGCCACGACGGCGATGATCGCCATGCCCCGGGCGAAGCGGGGCCCGGGCCGCAGGCGGGTGGCCACCAGCCAGCCCAGCGCCACGATGGCCAGTGTCGGCGCCAGCACGACGGCGATGTAGCCGGCGTTGAGGAAGGTCGCCGCCGCGCACAGGCCCACGCCGACGGCCTGCCAGCTCCTGCGCTCGGCGAGGAAGCGCAGCAGCAGCCACAGGCTGAGGGGCACGAAGTAGGCGAACTGGAGCTGGAAGTGGCCGTAGTGGCCGAGGCGCACGGCGGCGAAGGTGAAGATGATGCCGGCCAGCACGGAGCCGGGGCGGGAGGCGCCTACCCAGCGGGCCATCAGGTAGGCGGCCGAGGCGGAGATGACCCAGCCGGACAGGTAGACGACGTTGTAGGCGATGGTCCAGTCGGTGACCCAGGCGATGACGCCCGCCACCGGGGCGATGGCCAGCTGGGTGTCGGTGAAGACCAGGGTGTTCTGGTGGGGCCAGTAGATGTTGGGGTCGAAGATGGGCGAGCCCCGGGTGGTCAGGGCGTGGAAGTCCCACCGCAACAGCCACTGGAGGAGGAACGAGTCGCCGTAGTCGCCCGGCGTGTGGGTGCGCCACAGGTGGGGATAGGGGAAGGCCATCACCACCGAGATCACCGTGAACAGGGCGACCAGCCCCGCGCCTATGGCCAGCCTGCGGCGGTGCTCGCCGTACCAGCGCCCCAGCCGCAGGCGAACGCCGGCGGGCGCCTCGGCCGCCTCGGGCGTGGCCGCGTCGGTGGCGGGGGCGGTGGTCACCGGAACAGGTCGTCCTGGGGCGAGCGGACCAGCTCGGCTCGCACCGACGACTCCCGCAACCACGACCGGTCCACCCCCCGCACGATGGCCACCGCGACGCCTGCCGCCTTGCCCATGACCAGCTCGGCCGCCCCCGCCAGCTCGTCGGCCACCGCCACCTCGGTGACGCGCAGGGTGCGGCCGTAGCCGTCGACCGTCCCCCGCAGGTCGAGCACCGCCCCGATGCCGGCGCAGCCGATGGCCACGTCGGTGAGGCCGCGGCGCCAGGGGCGCCCGAAGGTGTCAGAGACGATCACCGCCACCCGCCGGCCGGTGCGGGCCAGCAGGCCGTCCCGGATGCGGCGGGCGGAGCGGTCGGGGTCGAGGGGGAGGAGGGCGGCCTTGCCGTCGGGCACGTTGGAGAAGTCGATGCCGGCCGCCGCGCACACGAAGCCGTGGCGGGTCTCGACGATCGTGGCCCGTCCCGGCGAGCGGCGCAGGACGCGCACCGACTCGGAGTCGACGAGGGCGCGGCGGGTGTCCTCGTCCCCGGCCGGGCAGTCCACCAGCCGGCCCTCGGCCTTGGAGACGACCTTCTGGGTCACCACGACCACGTCGCCGTCCTCCAGGGGCGCGCACGCCGCCACCAGGTCGGCCAGCCGGTCGCCCGCCCGCACCTCGGGCAGGCCCGGGACGGGGATCACCCGCAGCTCGTTCAGGGGCTCGTTCAGGGCTGCTCCCGGCGCGCCGCGGCCAGCACCGCCCCGGCCAGGGCGGCGGCCCCCTCCACTCCGTGCATGACCGCCCGGGCCACGACGCACCGTACCCCGAGGGCCTCGACGGCGGCCTTCAGGCCGGCGTCGGCCTCGTCGACCACCAGGGTGGCGGCCAGCGGCGCGTAGAGGCGGGCCACGCCCACCACCGACGGCTCGACGCCCAGCTCGGCCATCAGCCGCGCCGCCGGGCCCCTCAAGGCCCGGCCAGCCACGATGGGCGACACCGCCACCGTGCGGTGGCGCCCGGCGGCCACCGCCTCCCGGATGCCGGGGACGGCGAGGATCGGCCCGATCGAGACGATGGGGTTGGACGGGCAGATCACGACGGCGGCGGCGCCGGCGATGGCGTCCAGCACGCCGGGGCCGGGGCGGGCCTCGGCCGCCCCCGCGAAGCGCACGGCCGACACCGCCACCTCGTGGCGGCGGGCGACGAAGTACTCCTGGAAGCCGATCTCGCCCTCGCCCGCCACCGTCGGGCGGGTCTCCACCCGGTCGTCGGTCATGGGCAGCAGCCGGCACCCCGCGCCCCAGGCGGCGGCCACCTCGGCCGCCACCCGCGACAGCGGGGCGCCCTCGGCCAGCCGCTGGGTGCGGTACAGGTGGGTGGCCAGGTCGCGGTCGCCCAGGCGGAACCACGTCGCCCCCGCCGCCGACCCGGGCGGCGCCACCGCCGCGTAGCGGTCTAGCGCCTCCATCGCCGCCCAGGACTCCGGCTCCAGCCCCCAGCCCCGCTCGGCGGGAACTGCGCCGGCGAGGGTGTAGGTGACGGTGTCGAGGTCGGGGCTGACGTGCAGGCCGTGCAGTACGACGTCGTCGCCGGTGTTCACCACGGCCGTCACCTCGGCGGGGGGGACGACGCGGACCAGCCCCTGGAGGAGGCGAGCGGCGCCGACGCCGCCCGCCAGGGCGGTGATCAGGAGGTGGCGCCGGGTGGCCGCCGGCCCACACACAGGACCGACTGCCCGAACGGCGGCGCCCACCTCGCCTCCAGGCGGCGCACCAGCGGAGTGACGGTGCGGTCGTAGACCCTCACCGTCGAGGAGCGGCGGGGGAAGCGGCGCAGCCGGCAGGCGATCAACCACCACGCCAGGGCCCCCACCGCGTTGACGTAGCGGGCCTCGACCACCTCGAAGCCGGCCGCCGCCACCTTGGCCGCCAGCTCGTTGCGGCGGTAGCGGCGGTAGTGGCCCACCATGCGGTCGAACTCGCTGTAGAGGGCCTCGAAGGCGGGCACGAACAGGAACACCGTGCCGCCCGGGGTCAGGCCGTCGTGGAGGGCCCGCAACGCCCCACGGTCGTCCTCGATGTGCTCGAGCACGTTGACCAGCACGGCGGTGTCGAAGGTGCGGCCCGCCACCGCGTCGGCGACGTCGCCGAGCACCACCTCGACGTGCTCGTGGTCGGCGTAGCGCTCCTGCAGGGCGGCCACGCAGCGGGGCGACAGGTCGGCCGCCGTCACCTTGCCGTGGCGGGCCAGGCGGTCTGTGACGGTGCCGTGACCGGGGCCGAGCTCCAGGATCTGGGGGCCGAGGTGGGGCTGGGCCATGTCGACGATCCAGTCGGCGTAGTTGTCGGCCTCACCGAGGGCATCGAGGACCTGGGCCAGCTCGCGGTCGGCCTCGGAGAAGGGGGCCGGGGCGCGGCCGGAGCGGCGCGCCGCCGCCGCCAGAGAGGGGATCGTGCTGGTCACGGGCTCGCAAAGACTACCCAAGTTGCCTCGGGGGCTGCGCCCCCGACGCACGGCTGCGCCGTGCTCCCCCATCCCCGCTCGGCTCGCTGGCGCTCGCGCGGTCGGGCGGCGCTCGCCATCGACAACTTAGTTGTCGATCGGCTTCACGCAAGCGCCTGACGACCAGCCCGCGCCGCCGGCAATCAGCGGCAACTACGCTGGCGCCCGGATGGAGACCCGGGTCCCAGCCGACGAGGGCCCCTGGCCGGCGGCCAGGCCCTTGGAGCACGGCGACGACGCGCTCATCGCCCGCCTGGCCGCCATCGAGGCCCGCCTCGACGGCCTGGAGGCGTCGGTCCGGGAGGCCATGGCTCAGGAGCTGCAGGGCACCGTCGACGAGCTGCGGCGGGCCGTGAGCGACCTGGGCCGACTGCTGCTGCGTGATCTCGACCGCCTCACCAAGGTGCTGGCTGACCACCGCGACGCCATCGTCGAGCGCCTCAACCCACCGGAGCCGCCCGTGCCCGCCGAAGCACCGGCCGGCGCCGCGCCCGAAGACCAGGGTCCCGGTGACGCCGAGCCCGTGCCGCTCACCGGCGAAGAGGGCCGCTGGCGGGCCCTCCCGGGGCGCCGCAAGGGCCGCCGCTCGCCCAAGTCGCGAGCCGGCGGCAATACTTGCGACGGGTAAGCCGCTGAGGGGTGCGCCGCCGGGCGGAGCGGCGGTCGCACTCGGGACGGGGACGTAACCCACAGTCGCCCGAGAGGGGAAGTCGCCCGAGTCGCCCGAGAGGAGTCGCCACAGTGGGGAGTGGGGACCGGCGTGTGCCGGTGCAGCGCCGGCTGCGCAGCGAGCGGGAAGGGGCGGGGCCCTGAGCGACCCCGCGCCCGCCCCCGTGCGCGTCGCGGTTGACGCCACCCCCCTTGTCGGGCCTCGCACCGGCGTGGGGGCCTTCACCGCCGGCCTCCTCGAAGCGCTCGCCGCCCGTCCCGACGTGGCCCCCTCCGGCTACGCCCTCAGCTGGCGGGCGTGGCGCTCGCTGGCCGCCGCCCTGCCCCCGGGCGTGCGCCACATCCGGCGCTCGATGCCGCCCCAGCCCCTCCGGGCGTGCTGGCTGCGGGCCGACACCCCCCCGGCCGAGCTGTGGACGGGTGAGGTGGACGTGGTCCACGGCACCAACTTCGTGGTGCCGCCCACCCGCCGGGCCGCCGCCGTCATGACCGTGCACGACCTGACCCCACTGCGCTTCCCCGAGCTGTGCTCGGGCGACCCCCTGTACTACCCCCGGCTGCTCCGGCGGCAGCTGGCCCGGGGGGCGTGGGCCCACACCGTGTCCCAGTTCGTGGCCGACGAGGTCATCGAGCTGCTCGGGGCCGACCCCGAGCGGGTGGTGGTGGTGCCCGAGGCGATCCCGCCCGTGGCCGACGCCGACCCCGACGAGGGCCGGCGGCTGGCCAGGGCGGAGCGCTACGTGCTCTCGCTGAGCACCGTCGAGCCCCGCAAGGACCACCTCTCGCTGGTGCGGGCCTTCGACCGGGTGGCGGCCGGCCATCCCGACGTGCGGCTGGTCATCGCCGGCATGGAGGCCTGGGGATCGGAGCACCTCGACCGGGCGGTGGCCGCCGTCCGC
The DNA here is from genome assembly GCA_035540235.1 of Acidimicrobiales bacterium. Classification (GTDB taxonomy): domain Bacteria; phylum Actinomycetota; class Acidimicrobiia; order Acidimicrobiales; family AC-14; genus JBFMCT01. The sequence continues at coordinate 5,099 of DATLGZ010000346.1, forward strand.
CACCCTCAGCGCATCTCCCGGCTCGGCTACGTGAGCGACGCCCACCGGGCGGCGCTGCTGCGGGGCGCGTCGGTTCTGGCCTTCCCGTCCCGGTACGAGGGGTTCGGGCTCCCGCCGCTGGAGGCCATGGTGGCGGGCGTGCCGGTGGTGGCGACGGCCGCCGGCTCCCTGCCCGAGGTGCTGGGCGGCGCCGCCCTGCTGGTCCCCGTGGGCGACGACGCCGCCCTGGCCGAGGCGCTGGAGGCCACCCTGAACGGCGACGGGGTGCGCGACCGGCTGGTGGCGGCCGGGCGCGACCACGTCGGCCGGTACTCGTGGGAGCGCTCGGCCCAGGGCCTGGCCGACCTCTACCGCCGGGCCGTGGCGGCCCGGTAGCGGCATGCGCCCCCTGCTCGTGGCCGAGCAGCTCCGTCGCCGGGTCCCCGGCGGGATCGGCACCTACGTCCGGGGGCTGGCCCAGGAGGTGGCGGGGGTGACGCTGTGGGCCAGCCGGTCCCCGGCCGCATCCGACCCACTGGCCCCGCTCGGCCGGCGGGTCGTCACCTCGCCGCTGCCGGGACGGGCCCTGGTGTGGGCGTGGGACCGGGGCTGGGGGTGGGGCCCGGCCGCCGTCCCGGCGGGCTACGACGTCGTCCACGCCCCCTCATTGGCGGTCCCGGCCGCGGTAGGGAACACTCCGCTGGCCGTGACGGTCCACGACCTCGCCTGGAGGCATGAGCCCGACGCCTTCCCCGCCCGGGGCAGGCGGTGGCACGAGGCCGCCCTGGGAAGGGCGCTGGCCCGGGCCGACCTGCTCGTGGCCCCCTCGCGGCAGACCGCCGACGACCTCCTGGCCGCCGGGGCCCCGCCCGGGCGGGTCGAGGTCGTCGACGAGGGCTGCGACCACCTCCCCCCGCCCGATCACGACGGGGCCCGATCCCTGCTAAGGGAGCTGGGGGTTCCAGCCGACTACTTACTCAGCGTGTCCACCCTCGAACCCCGGAAGAACCTGCCGCGGCTGGTAGCGGCCTACCGGGCCGCGCTCCACCGCCTGCCCGGCCCCCTCCCCCTGGTACTCGCCGGCCCGGTGGGCTGGGGCGACGCCGACCTGGCGCCGGGGGACGGAGTGGTGCTGGCCGGGGTGGTCGAGGGCGCCACCCTCGCCGGGCTGTACGCGGGAGCCACCGCGGTGGTCAGCGTGCCCCTCGTGGAGGGCTACGGGCTGCCCGCGGTGGAGGCCATGGCGTGCGGGGCGCCCGTCGTGGCCAGCCCCCAGCCCAGCCTGGGCGGGGCGGCCTACGAGGTCGAACCCCGCGACGTGGACGCCATGGCCGCCGCACTGGTGCGCGTCGCCGGCGATGCCGCCCTGCGGGCCGAACTGGTGGAGGCGGGGCGGGCCCGGGCCTCCACGCTGACCTGGAGGGCGGCCGCTGCCCGCCACGAGGAGCTGTGGGCGTCGCTGCGCCCCGGCGCAGGGCGGAGCGTGCGGTCGTGAGCGGCCCCCTGCGGCTGAGCCTGGACGCCAGCGCGGTGCCCGACCACCCCACCGGCGCGGGGCGGTACGTGCTGGAGCTGGCCTGCCGCTTCGCCCGCCGCGACGACGTCGACCTCACCCTCTTCTGCCGCCGCGACGACGCCGACCGCTGGCGGGAGCTGGGGCGGATGACCGTTCTCGACCGGGCGCCGCCGGCCCGGCCCATGCGGCTGGCTTGGGAGCAGGTGGAGCTGCCCCGCCTGCTCGACCAGATCGACCCCGACGTGCACCACGGTCCGCACTACACCATGCCCCTGCGGGCCAAGCAGCCCAAGGTCGTGACGGTCCACGACATGACGTTCTTCGACCATCCGGAGTGGCACGAGCGGGCCAAGGTCATGTTCTTCCGCCGCGCCATCCGCCAGGCCGCCGAGAAGGCGGACGCCCTGATCACCGCCAGCGCGGCGGCGGCGGAGCGGATCCGGGCCGTGCTGGCGCCGACCGTGCCCCTCCACCTCATCCCTCACGGGGTCGACCGGGACCGCTTCCATCCCTTGGGGCCGGCCGACCAGGACCAGGAGGAGGAGGACCGGGCCGCCCGGGAGCGCCTCGGCATCCGCCAGCCCTACGTCACGTTCGTCGGCACCCTCGAGCCCCGTAAGGACGTGCCCAACCTGGTGCGGGCCTTCGACGCCATGGCCGGCCACCTGCCCGACCTCAACCTCGTGCTGGCCGGCGCGCCGGGCTGGGGCGTGGAGGCCATCGAGGCCGCCATCGCCTCCAGCGTCCACCGCAGCCGGGTCAAGCGGGTGGGCTACATCGCCGAGGAGGAGAAGGCCGCCCTGCTCAGGGGCGCCGCCGCCGTCGCCTACCCCTCGATGGAGGAGGGCTTCGGCCTGCCCGTGCTGGAGGCGCTGGCGTCAGGGGGGCCGCTGGTGACCACCAGCGGGTCGGCCATGGCCGAGGTCGTCGACGACGCCGCCCTGCTCGTCACCCCGTCCCGCCCCGACGAGCTGGCCGCCGCCCTGGAGGAGACGGTGAAGGGCGGGCCGTCGGTCGAGGACCGCCGCCGCCGCGGCCTCGAGCTGGCCGCCCGCTACACCTGGGACGCCTCCGCCGAGGCCCACCTCGAGGTCTTCCGGGCCGTCGGCCGCAGCTGAGCCCCCGGGCCTCCCGGCCTGCCCTCGGCAACAGGTCGTCGATCGAGTCTGGGCAAGCGCCTGGTTGCCTCGGGGGCTGCGCCCCCGGCGCACGGCTGCGCCGTGCTCCCCCATCCCCGCCCGGCTCGCTGGCGCTCGCGCGGTCGGAGGCGCTTGCCCTCGGCAACAGGTCGTCGATCGAGTCTGGGCAAGCGCCTACCGCAGCAGGGTCTCCTGGAGGGCTCGGCTCGCGACCCGGGCCTGGCGGAGGAGGCGGCGGGCGTCGTCGGGGAGGCGCTCCTCGACCCGGTCGAGGACGGGGTCGACGGCGTCATCGAGCTGGCGGGCCATCCGCCGGGCGCCGGCCCGGCCCCCCACCGCTGCCGACAGGTCCTTGGCCAGCTGGCGGCGCTCGACCTGGAGGCGCTGGAAGGCGAGCACGCCGAAGCCGACCGCGGTGTAGGCGGCGTCGCGTGCCCGTTCGAGCAGGTCGTCCTGAGGCGGGGCGGGAGCCACGGCCCAACTCTACGGGTGCCCGGAGCCCTCAGGGGCAGCGCGTTAGCCTCCCCTCCGGCATGGATCGCCCGCCCTCCGCACCTCCCGTCGTGGCGGTGATCGTGGCGAGCGAGCCGGGCCCGTGGTTCGAGGAGACGCTGCGGTGCTTCGGCGCCCAGGACTACCCGAACCTCTCGGTCTTGGTCATCGACGGAGCCCGCTCCGGCGACCCCACCCGCCGGGTCGCGGCCGTTCTCCCCGATGCCTACGTCCGGCGGGTCGACGGCGGCGGCACGTTCGCCTCGCTCGCCAACGACGCCCTGGAGACCGTCCAGGGCGCGGCCTTCCTGGCCTTCTGCCACGACGACGTGGCCCCCGACGCCGACGCCATCCGCCGCATGGTGGAGGAGGCGTTCCGCTCCAACGCCGCCGTGGTGGCGCCCAAGATCGTGGACTGGGACCACCCCGAGCGCCTCCTCGACGTGGGCATGCTGGTGGACAAGATGGGCGCCACCGCCCCCATCGCCGACCGCGGCGAGCTCGACCAGGAGCAGCACGACGCGGTGCGTGACGTCTTCGCCGTCCCCGACACCTTCATGCTGGTGCGCAGCGACCTGTTCACCGCCCTGGGCGGCTTCGACGTCGAGATGGGCGACGTCGGGGCCGACTTGGACTTCTGCTGGCGCGTCCAGGTGGCCGGCGGCCGGGTGCTGGTGGTGCCGGCGGCACGGGTGCGCCACCGCATGGGCGGAGCGGAGGCGGAGCCCCCCGAGGGCCGGGACGTGACCCTCGTCCGCCGCCACCACGCGCGGGCCATGATGAAGTGCTACTCGCTTCTTCACCTCATCCGCGTGCTGCCCCAGGCGGCGCTGGTGGGGCTGGCGGAGATGGTGCTGGCCGTCGCCGGCCGGCGGTGGGCGGAGGCCCGGACGCTGCCGGCGGCCTTCTGGTGGAACCTGCGCAACAGCGGCGACCTGCGCCGCCGGCGGCGGGCCACCCAGCGCGCCCGGGCGGTGCCCGACGCCGACGTGCGCCGCCTCCAGGTGCGGGGGAGCGTGCGGCTGACGACCTACCTCCGGCGGCGCCTCCACGCCGACGACCGGGCCGAGGCCCTCGTCCAGGCCGGCCACCGCCTGGCCGGCTCGGTCGGGCGGGGCCCGGGCCAGGCGGCAGCGGTGCTGCTCGCCGTCCTGGCCGTGCTCATCGTCGTGGGCAGCCGGGGCCTGGTGTGGGGCCGGCTGCCGGCGGTGGGCGAGCTGGCGCCGTTCTCGGGCGTCGGCCGGCTGTTCACCGAGTACGCCAGCGGGTGGCGCACGACCGGCCTGGGCTCCACCGCCCCCGCCCCCACCGCCTTCGCCCTGCTGGGCACGGCCGGGATGCTGTTCGTGGGCAAGGTGGCGGTTCTCCAGAAGGTGCTGGTTCTGGGGCTGTGGCCGCTGGCCGGCATCGGCGTGTGGCGGCTGACCCGGCCGTTCGGGTCGTCGCTCGCCCGCTTCGTGGGGGTGATCGCCTACCTGGCCGTGCCCGTGTCCTACGGGGCGCTGGCCCGGGGCCGCTGGAGCGGGCTGCTGGCCTGGGCCGCCTTCCCGTGGCTGCTGGCGGTGCTGGCCCGCCTCACCGGCCTCGCCCCCTTCGGCGCCGGCAGCAGGGAGGAGTCGGGACGGCCGCCGGCGAGCCGGGCCCGCACGGAGACGCTCAAGCTGGGCTTGCTGATCGCCCTGGTGGCGGCGTTCGCCCCCTCCGTGGTGGTGGCCCTGGCCGCCGCCACCCTCGGGCTGGTGATCGGCTCCCTCGTGGCTGGCGGCGTCGGGGCGGCGTGGCGGGCGCTGGTGGGGGTGGTGATCGGCGCCGCCGTCGCCGCCGTCCTCCACCTGCCGTGGTCGCTCGACCTCCTGACCCCCGCCGGCCTGGCCACCCTCGTCGGGGTGGCGCCCGACCCCGCCCACGCCCCCGGGCTGGGCACGCTGCTCCGCTTCCAGACCGGCCCCATGGGCGCCGCCCCCATCGGGTGGGCCTTCCTCCTGGCCGCCGCCCTGCCCCTGGCCATCGGCCGCAGCTGGCGGCTGGCGTGGGCCATCCGGATGTGGGCCATGACGGTCACCTGCGTGCTGGTGGCATGGGCCGGCGGCCGGGGCTGGCTTCCCGTGCGCCTGGAGACGCCCGACGTGCTCCTGGCCCCGGCTGCCCTGGGGTTGGCCCTGGCGGCCGCACTGGGTGCGGCCGCCTTCGACCACGACCTACCGGGGTACCGGTTCGGCTGGCGCCAGCTCGCCTCGCTGGTCGCCGCCGGCGCGCTGACCGTCGGGGTCGTCCCCGTGCTCGCCGGCGTGCGGGACGGCCGGTGGGGCCTGACCCACGAGGAGGTGGCCCGCTCGCTCACGTGGATGGGGCCGGAGGCGGCCGACGGCGCCTTCCGGGTGCTGTGGCTGGGCGCCCCCCAGGCGCTCCCCCTCGACGGCTGGCACCTGGCCGACGGCGTGGCCTACGCCACGTCCCGCAACGGCGCTCCGGGCGTCACCGACCTCCTGCCCGGGTCGCCGTCGCCCGCCACCCGGTCCATCGCCGCCTCCATCCGGCTGGCCGCCCGGGGCGACACCGCCCGCCTGGGCCAGCTGCTCGCCCCCATGGCGGTGCGGTACATCGTGGTGCCCGTGGAGCTGGCCACGGGGCTCGCCGACGCCGGCCGCTACCCGCTGCCCACCGACCTGGCCCGGGCCCTGGTCACCCAGATCGACCTGCGCCTGCTGCCCTCCGACCCCGGGCTGACGGTCTACGAGAACACGTCGTGGGGCCCGGGCCGGGCCGCCCTCCCCGAGCGGCTGACGGGGCCGCTGCCCACGTCGCTGGGCGCAGGGGCCGACCTCAGCGGGGGCACGCCCGTGCTGGGCGAGGGAGGCCCCGTGCGCTTCGCCGGCACCGTCCCGCCCAACAGCACGGTGCTGGTGGCGGAGGCGCCCTCGTCCCGCTGGGCGCTCACCGTCGGCGGTGAGCGGGCCGACCGCCAAAGGGCCTTCGGGGTGGCGAACGTCTACCGGGCCACCGAGGGAGGCGCGGCCCGGCTGCGCTACCGGACGCCCGCCCTCCGCTACGTCCTGGTGGGGGCCCAGGTGGCCGCCTGGGGTCTGGCCGTCCGCTCCCTGTTGCGGCTGCGCCGGCGGGCGCTCGAGCTGGAGGCGCCTCGCCCGACCTCCATGACCCCCCGGTGAACCGTCCCCACCGCCTGCCGGCGGTGCTCGCCATCGTCGCCGTCCTGGCGGCGGCGTGGGTGGTCGACAGCCGGGTCGAGCGGCCGTCCACCGAGGTGGCGGCAGACGTCCAGACCCCCATGGGCGGCCGCCCCGGCGCTCGCTCCTCGGCCTGGTTCTGCACGGGCGCCACCGCCGAGACCGACGGGGCCGCCAACGGCACCGTGGTCGTGGCCAACGCCGGCTCCCGCCGCCTCAACGGCCGGGCCACGGTGGTCCCCAGCGAGGGCGAGCCCCGCCAGGTCGACCTGTCGGTGGCGCCGAGCGGCCGCACCACGCTGCGGCTGACCGACGTGGTGGCCGCGCCCTACGCCTCGGCCCTCGTCGAGCTGGACGGTGGGGAGGCGGTGGTCGAGCTGTCAGCCACCGGGCCTCTGGGCGACAGCGCCACCGCCTGCGCCTCCAGCGCCTCGACATCCTGGTACTTCGCCGAGGGGGTGACCACCCGGGACGCCCTCGAGGTCATCAGCCTGTTCAACCCCTTTCCCGAGGACGCGGTCGTGGACCTGGTGTTCTTCACCGAGGAGGGGGAGGTGACCCCGCAGGCGCTCACCGGGCTGTCGGTGCAAGGGCGGGGGATGCACGCCATCAACGTGGGCGAGCACGTCCAGCGCCGGGTTCAGGTCTCGGCCCAGATCTCGGCCCGCGCCGGGCGGCTGGTGGCGTCGCGCCTGCAGACCTTCGACGGCACCGACACCCGCAAGGGGATGGCGGTCACCCTCGGGGCGGCCAGCCCCGGCGACCTCTGGTACTTCCCCGAGGGCTTCCTCGGGGAGGGGCTCACCGAGCGGTTCCAGCTGTTCAACCCCGGGCGGGAAGAGGCCCGCACCGCCGTCGAGCTGGCCCTCGAGCAGGGCCAGGCCGAGCCGATCATCCTCACCGTCCCGGGCGAGTCCCGCGTCACCCTGGTGGCGAACGACGAAGCTCGCATCCCCAAGGGGGTGGCGCACGCGGTGACGGTGCGCGCCACCAACGGGGTGCCGGTGGTGGTGGAGCGGACCATCGACGCCACCTCGCCCGCCAACCGGACGGGCCTGGCCATCACCACCGGCGCTCGCGTCGCAGCGGCGCGCTGGGTCGTGGCCGCCGGCCAGGCCGACGACACGACCGAGGAGTGGCTGGTCCTGCAGAACCCCGGGAACCGGCCCGTGCGGGTGTCGGTGACGCTGCTCGACGACGGCGTGGCCGTCGTGCCCCCCGGCCTGGGGGCCATCGAGGTGGCGCCGCGCTCGCGCCGGGGCATCCGCCTCAACGACTCGGTGCGCAGGGGCCCGACGTCGCTGCTCGTCGTGGGAGACACCCCGATCGTCGTCGAGCGCGACGCCTACAAGGGCAGGACCCTGGGCACCGTCATGTCCCTCGCCATCCCCCTGCGGGACTAGGCGCTTGCATGAACACGATCGACAAATTTGTTGTCGATGTGCAAGCGCCTCCGACCGCGCGAGCGCCAGCGAGCCGGGCGGGGATGGGGGAGCACGGCGCAGCCGTGCGTCGCCCTCATTCGTTCGCTTCGCTCACTCCATCCGGGCGAACCGGCGGTGCCGTGGGCACGCGGTCAAACGTCTTGTGGTGCGGGACCAGCCCGGAGCTTCTCCAGCAGGAGGGGAGCCGGGCGGCCTGAAAATGGGCCGGAGGGAGAGCCCATGCATGGGGCCCATTGGTGGCCGGGCATCCCGCCGCCCTACCACCGGGCTCCGTGCGCCGGCCCCCCCTCCGTTTCCGCCGCCCGGGGTGAATTGCGTCGGCGGCGATGCTCTCCCGAAAGCGGGTGAGCGTCAATAGCGGCATCTCACACCTATCTGCGCCCTCGACGGCCCTCCCGGCTGCCAACATCGGGGCCGTGGACCGCCTAGCCATCGCCGCCGCAGTCGTGGGCGCGGCCATCGTACTGGCCGCCTTCGTCCGCCGGCGTCGGCCCCAACCCCCCACCCAGGCCCGCTGGAGCGCGCCCGCCCAGCTCGACCGCAACGACTTCGACAGGCCCGAGTCGCCCTGGCTCCTGGCCCTGTTCACCTCGGCCACCTGCGACTCCTGCGCCGCCACTCGCGACAAGGCGGCCGTGCTGGCCAGCGCCGACGTGGTCGTGCAGGAGGTCGAGGTGTCGGCCCGCAAGGACCTCCACGAGCGCTACCAGATCGAGGTCGTGCCCATGATCCTGCTGGCCGACGCCGACGGCGTCGTGCAGAAGACGTTCCTGGGACCGCCCAGCGCCACCGACCTGTGGGCCGCCGTCGCCGAGGCCCGCGGCGGGCCCGTGCCACCGGAGCCGTCCTGAGCCCCGGTGCTACGGTGCCCGGCGGGATGCGTCTCGACAGCCCGGGCGCCGCCGTCGAGCCGCGACCGCCCGGCTCGCGCCCCCGCCGCCCGTGGGCCGGCCTGGCCCTGCGCACCCGCCCCCTC
>DATLGZ010000347.1:0-9701 GCA_035540235.1 Acidimicrobiales bacterium
AGGGTGGTGGTCGTGGTCGGGAGCGACGCCTCCGGCTCCGGCGTGCGCAGCTCGATGGCGGGGATGGCGGGGTCCCCGCCCGAGGAGGTCGCCCATTGGGTCACCGCCCACGCCGCCAGCACCACCAGCAGCACCGCGGCCACTTTCCGACCCATCGCTTACTTAGCGTGCCCCAGGCAGGTGGCCGGCAGATGAGAGTCAGATGAGAATCCTCTCATGGGGCGCCGGACGCGACCCCGCCCACCTGCGCAGAACGGTCGATGAAAGCGTTCTCATGACCCTCTTAGGAAGGGCTCATGAACGGCGGGTAGACGCCGGGCCATGCCGTTCACCTCCGCTCCGCCGATCTCCCGTCTCTCGCCGGCCGGGAGGACGAGCGCCTGCACCTGCCTCGTGCTCTCCGAGGAGCGTTACCTGCGCCAGCGCCAGCCGGCGGGAGTGGTCGCCGCTCTCGGGCGCCGGGGCGTGGAGGTTTCCGTCGTCGACCCCGACGCCCTGGTCCACGACCTCCGGGACCGACCCTGGATCGCAGGGGCGGCGGTGGTGCTGGCCCGAGGGCGCAGCCCGTCCCTCCTGACCGCGCTTGCGGTGGCTGAGCGCTTCGGCGTCTCCACCATCAACCGGGCGGCGGCGGTGGCGGCCGTGCGGGACAAGGCGGCCATGGCCGCCGCCTTGGTGGCGGCCGGGATCCCCACGCCCGACACGTGGGTCGGCCGTCCCGCTGAGCTGTCCGGGGCCATCCGCCCGGCCAGCTACCCCCTCGTGCTGAAGCCCGTGTTCGGCGACAACGGCACCGGGGTGCGCCTGGTCGGCGAGCCCCGCGAGCTCCTGTCGGCGCCCTGGCCGCAGGACGTGGCCCTGGCCCAGCGGTACGTCCCCAACGGCGGGATGGACGTGAAGGTCTACGCGGTGGGCCCTCGCCGGTGGGCGGTGCGGGTGCCGTCGCCGGTGTTCGGCGGCCCAGGGGGGGCGGCCGATCCCGAGCCCGTCCCGGTCACCCCCGCCCTCGCCGATCTGGCCGACCGGTGCGGTCGCCTGTTCGGACTCGACCTGTTCGGCGTGGACTGCCTGATGACCCCCGGCGGGCCGGTCGCCGTCGAGGTCAACGACTTCCCCAACTACCGGGGTGTGCCCGACGCCGACGAGGCGCTGGCCGCCTACGTCGTGGCCGCGGTGGAGGCGTCATGAGGATCACCCTGCTGGCGCCGGAGCCTTCGGGCTGCTCTGCCCGCTCCATCACCCCCCAGGTCGTGGCCCTGCTCGAGGAATGGGGGGTGAGGGTGACGACGGTCCATCCCGAGGCGACCGTCACCGACCTGCGCCGGCTGTGCGTGGACGCCGACCTCTACATCGTGAAGGCGAGCAGCGAGCTGACCCTCAGCATGGCCGCCGCCCTCGACGGCCTCGGCGCCGTCATGGTGAACCCCTACCCGGCCACGGCCCGCTGCCGCGACAAGATCGTCGCCACCCGCCTGTTCCAGGCGGCGGGCGTGCCCGTCCCCGAGACGTACCTGGCGGCCCGGCCGAGCGAGCTGGCGCCGCTGCTGGAAGGGGGACCGCTCGTGGTCAAGCCACACCGGGGCTCCAAGGGGCGGGGCGTGCAGGTCGTCTGGGACGCCGACGAGCTGGCCGACGTGGCTCCGTCCACCGGCACCATCTTCGCCCAGCGCTACCTGGAGCCGGCGGGGCGCGACCGCAAGCTCTACTGCATGGGCGGGCAGCTGTTCGGCGTGAAGCGGGTGTGGCCGGTGCGCACCCACGAGGACAAGCTCGGCGAGCCCTTCACGGTGACGCCCGAGCTGCGCGACATCGCCCTGCGCACCGCCGAGGCGTTCGGCATCGACCTGTTCGGGCTGGACATCATCGTCAGCGGCGGGCGGCCCTACGTCGTCGACGTCAACCCCTTTCCCGGCTTCAAGGGAGTGCCGGACGCCGCCCTGCGCCTGGCCGACTACCTCTACGACGCCGCCCAGCGGGCCATCGCCTCCCGCCAGCCCTCGGGGGTGGCCGGGTGAGGGCGGTGGTGATCGGCCCCGGCTTGATCGGGTGCGGCTTCGCCGGCCAGCTGCTGCGGGAGTCGGGCTGGGACGTCTGCTTCGTGGGGCGTGGCCCCATCGTGGATGTTCTCCGCCGGCATCGCCGCTACCTCGTGCGCCTGGTGCAGGGCGGCGAGGCCGAGGAAGTCGTCGTCGAGGGTGTGTCCGCCGTACCCTTCGCCGACGGCGCGGCCGCCGCCGGCGCCATCGCCGGGGCCGACCTGGTGGTGACGGCGGTGGGGCCCGCCAACCTGGCCGCCGTCGCTCCCACCATCGCCACCGCCGTGGCCGCCCGCCGGTCGCCTCTCGACGTCCTCGCCTTCGAGAACCTGGCGGGGGCCGGTGCTCATCTCCGGCGCCATGTCGCCCTCCACCTTCCCCGCGGCTTCCCCCTCGGCGAGTTCGGCTTCGCGGGGGCGGTGGTGCAGCGGGCCGTGTCCCGCCGGCTCCTCCCCTCCGGCGCCGGCGACTGGCTGCGCTTCGTCGGCGAGCGGGAGCCCACCTTCGTCGTGGAGCGGCCGGCGCTGGTGGGGCCGCTGCCCAAGGTGATCGGGCTGTGCCCGACCGACCGCTACGGCGCCCACGTGGCCCGCAAGCTCTACACCTACAGCGCCGGCCACGCCGCCTGCGCCTACCTCGGCTACCTCAAGGGCTACCACTACGTGCACACCGCCGTCCGCGACCCCGAGATCCGGGCTGCGGTACGGGAGGCCATGGCCGAGGGCCAGCGGGGGCTGGCGGCCCGTTACGGTCCCGCCATCGCCGGCGGGCCCGCCGACCTCGACGCCGTCCTCGAGCGGTTCGGCAACGCCGGCCTGGCCGATCCCATCGCCCGGGTGGGGCGGGATCCGCGGCGCAAGCTCTCGGCCGGCGACCGTCTGGTCGGCGCGGCCACGCTGGCGGCGGCGGCGGGCGTTCCGCCGCAGAAGCTGGCCCAGGTGGTGGCAGCCGCCCTCGTCTTCTGCGACCCGGCCGAGCCGGGCTGTCGCGACCTCTACCGCCAGGTGGCGGAGGTGGGTGTGGCCGGCGTCCTGGCCGGCCTGGCCGGCCTCGGGCCCGGTGACCCGCTGGTGAGCCTGGTGGCCGAGCACTTCGACCGGCTTCGCCGAGGATGGTCCCGCGACAACCTGCTGCTGAGCCTGGAACGGCAGCAGTGGGCGTGGGCGCCCGGTTCGGGGCGCCGGCCCGCACTGTCGGGAGCAGTGGTCTGAGGTGCGTGTCCACTTCCTCCTCGTGCGGCGCGTCCCGCCGGTGCCCAGCCCGGTGCTGGTGGAGGTCACCCAGCGGCTCGAGCGCCGCCGCTTCACGGTGACCGGAGTGATCCCCGAGGAGCTGCTCACCCGGGCCGACCTTCTCCGACCCGAGCACGACGTCGTGGTGCTGAAGTCGCACACCGAGCTGGCGCTCAGCCTGGCCGGCCTTCTGCGGGCCGAGGGGGCGCGCCTGCTCAACCCCTACGGCTCCTGCCTGGCCGCCCAGGACAAGGTGACCTGCACCCGGCGCCTGCGGGCGGCCGGGCTGCCCGTCCCCGCCACCTGGGCCACCGCCGACCCGGCGCTGGTGGACGCGGTGTGGAGCGGCACGCCGCTGGTCGTCAAGCCGGTGCGGGGCCACCGCGGCGCCGGCGTCGTCGTCGTGCGCCACCCCGGCGAGCTGGCTCTCCTGGAGGTGCCGCCGGGCACGCCGCTGGTGGTCCAGGAGCACGTACCCGGGCCGGGTGAGGACCTGAAGGTCTACGTGGCTGGCGACCACGTGGCCGCCGTGCGCAAGCCGTTCGCCCCCGACAGCTTCACCCGCCCGGGCCGGCCCGCGGCCGTTACGGCCGAGGTGCGTGACATGGCTCTCCGGGCGGGCGAGGCGCTGGGCCTGGGCCTCTACGGGCTTGACGTGATCGAGGGCCCCGACGGGCCCGTGATCGTCGACGCCAACTACTTCCCCGGGTACAAGGGCGTGCCGGGGGCGGCCCGGGCCATCGCCGCCTACGTCGAGGGCTTCGCCCGGGGACGGATCGAGCTGGTGGAGGGGGGCTGCCGCACCCCGACGGGCGCGGCAGCTGCGGGCGCCGCCGCCGGCGCGGGCGCGGGGACGGCCCCGTGAGGGCGCCCCGCCGGCTCCTGTTGCGGGGGCGGTTGGCGTGGGCCGGGTTGGTCGGCCAGCCGGTGGTGCCGCTGGCCGCCGAGGGGTTCCTCTCCCGCCTGAGCTTCGGGATCGTCAGCCTGGCTCTGCCTCTGCTCGCCTACCGGCTGGGCATGGGCCTGGCCGCCATCGGGATCCTGCTCTCGCTGAACCTGGTGGTGGCCATGGCCCTCAAGCCGGTGATGGGCCGGGTGGCCGACCGGGTGGGGCCCAAGCCCGCCCTGCTGGCGGCCATCGGCCTGCGCAGCGCGGTGTGCCTGGTGCTCGTGCTGGCCGCCGAACCGTGGCACCTGGTGGCGGCCCGGGCCCTGCACGGGCTGTCGATCGCGCTGCGTGACCCCTCGGCCGCGGTGCTGGTCGCCGACGCCGGCGGCGAGCACCGGGTGGCGTCCGCCTTCGCCTGGTACCAGACGGCCAAGACCGTGGCGGGCTCGGTTGGCCGGGCGGTGGCGGGCGTGCTGGTCACCGCCTCGGGCGGGTTCGCGGTGGCCTTCGTGGTGGCCTTCATCCTCTCGGCGGCGCCGCTGGCGGTGGTGGCGAGGGGCGTCCGGGGAGCGGCCATGCGGGCCCCCGCCCCCGTCAGCCCTGTCAAAGTCGGGTCCGGCGGCACGACGGTGCCGGGCGGTCCGGCCCGGTCGCCGGTGCTGGCCTTCGCCTCCGTCGGGTTCCTCGTGACCGGGAGCGCCTACCTGCTGGCGAACCTGTTCCCCATCTTCGCCACCGAGTACGCCGGGCTCAGCCCGGCCGCCGTCGGGGGCATCTACCTGGCCGGGGCGGTGCTGGCCCTGAGCGGGCCGGTGTGGGGCTGGCTGGCCGACCGGGTCAGCCATCGGCTGGTCCTCTCGCTGCGCAGCATCGCCAACATGGGTTCGTCGGTCGTCTACCTCGTCGCTCCCAACCTGGGCGGCGTGCTCGCCGGCAAGGTGCTGGACGACACGGGCAAGGCCGCCTTCCGCCCCGCCTGGGGGTCCCTGATGGCGCACGTGGCCAACCAGGACCGGTCGCGGCGGGCCCGGGTGCTGGCCTGGCTGAGCGTGGGCGAGGACGCCGGCGAGGTGGCGGGTCCGGTGGTGGCCGGCCTGGTCTGGTCGGCCTGGGGGATACCAGCCGTCCTGGTCCTGCGGCTGGTGGCGGCGGCGGCCGCCGAGGTGGTGACGGTGGCCGTGGCCCGCCGTCACGCGCCCGATCTCGAACCGCCCGCCCCGGCCGGGAGTCGGCGACCCGGCCTCGAGAGAACGGAGCCCGAGAGAAGGGGGATGGTATGGCTTTGAGTGCGGTGAGGTCCCTTCCGGCGGCGCCGGTCGCCGGCCTGCCCTACGCCGACGTCGTGCGCTCGCTGGCGAACGAGTTCCCGTCGGCCCCGCCCGATGTCGTCGAGGGATGTGTGGTGGCCGAGGGAGAGCGGTACCGCGACGCCACCGTGACCGCCTTCGTCGGCATCCTCGTCGAGCGGGCCGCCCGCCGGCGCCTGTCGTCGTGGGCGGCCCAGCGCGACCGGCCCAGCGCGACCGGCCCGCTCAGAGCCCAGCCCCCACCGGCGCGGTGAAGAAGCGGCCCTCCAGCTCGTCGGCCAGGCGGGCCACGGCCTCGATGGTGGGGGCGTCGGGCGCCACGTCGAGCAGGCACTGGTTGCGGGCGTCGGCCACCTTGACCCAGTCGTCGTCGGGGATGGTGACGATGATGCGGCTGCCGTGGTCGCGGGCGAAGGCCTCGAGCTGGTCGACGTCGCTCGGCCGCTTGATGCGGTTGGCGATGAACTGGACCTCGGGGATCCCGAGCTCGAGGGCGAGGCCGTAGGCCCGGTCGGCGGTCATCATCGTCTTGAAGGTGGGCTGCACGACGACCAGGAGCAGGTCGATGTAGCGGAGGCTGCCGATGGAGAGGTGCTCCAGGCCCGCCTCCATGTCGCAGATCACGGCCGTGTCGGGCAGCTCGGTCTCGACCTGGTCGATGAAGTCACGCACGGTGACATGGGAGCTCCACGTTCACCCCGAGCCCGCCTTCTCGGCCCGGGCCGCCAGCATCAGGGTGACGTTGTCGGGCCCGTGGTAACCGTACTGCGACAGCAGGGTGGACGGAGACAGGTTGCGGGGCACGAACCGCACCTCGCCCGACTGGTCGAGGAAGGGCCGCAGCATGCCCGCCATCTCCTCCCCCAGGCCGACGTTGGCGGCCAGGTTGGGGTCGGAGTCGCAGTCGATGGCGATCACCGGCCGGCCCCGCCGGCCCAGCGTGCGGGCCAGCACGGCCGTGATCGTCGTCTTGCCCACGCCGCCCTTGCCGGAGATGCCCACCCGCATGGGCATCATTCTGCCCTTCTCGCGGGGCGCGCGCTATGGCAGGAGGTCGCGTATGGGCGGGGCCCACGTGGCGGGGTCGGCGGCGGCCACCACCGCCACGTCGGCGCCGAGGGGCGTGGACCCGTCGGCGGTGACGGCCACCAGGGGCAGGACCCGCCCGCACGCCGCCGTGCGGATCTGCATGACGAACTCCTGCCCCCGCCGGGAGGTGGCGTCGACGAGGATCAGGGTGGGGATGAGCGAGCAGCAGGCGTCGGCCTCGATCTCGCCCAGCTTCTTCTCGACGAAGTGGCAGTCCTCCAGGGCGGTGGCGAGCGTCGAGAGCCGGGCCGGCTCCACCCCCACGCTGAGGACCAGGGAGGTGGGAAGCCCGGCCAGGCGGCGGGCGCCGTGGTACTCGGCCGAGTAGTCGGCGTCGCGCTCGGGGTCGGGGTAGTAGTCGCCCTGGTAGAGGAAGCTGTCGTCGTTGACGGCCATGGCCACGGCCGCCTCGGCGGTGGCCCGGTCGGGCGCCCACACCTGCCACGACACGTAGCCCAGGCTGGCCTTCTCCATGGTTATGACGGTGATGCCGGGGAGGTCGTCGGCCACCCGCTCCCACCCCCGGGCCCGCATGGCGGCGGCGATGGCGTCCAAGACGGTGGTGTCGCTGGGCGGCTCCTCGTTGCGGAGGATGAAGCAGTCGTCGTTGACCCGCAGGCAGGCGTGCCAGAAGCCGTCGAGGATCAGCACTCCCGGCTCCACGTGCAGCGACTCGGCGAACCCGTGCGCCCCCCCGCCGAGGAACACCTCGATGAGCTCGGAATCCAGCATCGGCCGAGAGTACCGCCGCCGCCCCCGCTACAGGGCCCGGACCATCACCACGTGGGCGCCGATGCCGGCGATGTCGAAGGGCTCGCTGGCCACCCTGAACGCGGCCCGGTGGTAGAACCCGATGGCGACGGTACGGGCGTTGCACCACACCTCGGCGCCGTGGTGGCGGGCGGCGTGGTCGACGGCTGCCGCCAGCAGGGCGGCGCCCACGCCCCGCCCCCGGGCCGGCGGGGTGGTGGCCATGCCCCGCAGTCGCCAGCCGCCCGCCGGGCCCCCGGGGCGGTCTTCCCGGTAGAGGGAGGCGATGCCCACCAGTCGGCCGTCGACGTAGGCCCCGAGGTGGACGGTGGCGGGGTCGGCGTCGCCCGGGTAGACGAGATCCTCGGCGGTCTGGCCGGGACGGAGCACCTCGCCCCGCAGCCCCGCCGTCGCCCCGGGCGGGATGGGGCCGACCACCACCGGGCGGTGGCTGTCGCCGGCCATGCCGGCACGGTAGCCGGGGCCTAACCTGAGCCCCGATGCTGTCGCCCGAGGAGATCGAGCAGCGGACGTTCTCCATCGTGCGGCGGGGCTACGAGCCGTCGGAGGTCGACGCCTTCCTACGCCAGCTGGCGGGGGAGCTGCGGCTGCGCCTCGATGAGGCGCTCTCGCCCGAAGCCCAGGGCGAGAGCTTCTCCGTCCACGCCGCGGTCATGCCCGACAACGCCGCCGCCGCCCTCACCGCCGCCGAGCGGGACGCCGCCCAGCTGCGGGAGGCGGCCGCCGCCGAGCTGGCGCTGGCCCAGCGGGCCCGGGCCGAGGCGGAGGAGGGGTCGGCCCGGCTCCGGGACAGCGCCCAGCGGCTGATCGACGGGGCGGTGGAGGCGAGGGCCCAAGCCGAGGCCCAGGCGGCCGAGCTGGTGGCCCTGGCCGAGCGGGAGGCAGGAAGGCTGGGCGACGCCCTGCGCGAGAACCTGGAGTCGGCCCGGGAGCTGAGGGCGCAGGCGGCCCGGGCGCTGACGAGGGCGCAGGAGGCGGCCCAGCACCAGCTGCTCGCGCTGCAGGACCTCCGCCAGGCGGCCGAGGTGGAGGCGTCCCAGCTGCGGGGTGCGGCCGCCCGTGAGCTGGAGGCGGCCACCGAGTTGCGCACGGCGGCGGCCGGCGAGGCGTCCCAGGCCCGCCACGTCGCCCGCCAGGAGCTGGACGCGGCCCGAGAGCTGCGGGCGGCGGCCAACCGGGAGGTGGAGGAGCTGACGGCGGCCGCCACCCGCCAGGTGGAGGAGATGCGCAACGCGGCCCGGCGCGAGCTCGACGCCGCCGCCCAGGAGGCGGCCCGCCTGCGGGCCGAGGCCGAGCAGGAGCTGGAGGCGGCCCGCGAGGTCTTCGCCACCGCCCGCCAGGAGGCGTCCGCCGCCTCTCCCCGGCGGGCCGAGGGCGGGATCGAGTGGGAGGCGGCCCCTCCGGCCGACCCCCCCGTCAACCTGTCACCGTCAGAGCGTCCGGACGACACGAACGGTGACCAGAACGAGGGGGGTTAGGACGTCGCCGGCAGCCAGTCGGGGCGGGCCGCCTCGTAGGCGGTCACCGCCTCCTCGTGGCGCAGGGTGAGGGCGATGTCGTCCAGCCCTTCGAGGAAGCGGGTGCGGGTGTGGTCGTCGAGGGGGAAGGAGGCGTGGATGCCGGCGGCGGGGGCGGCCAGGGTGCGGGCCTCCACGTCGACGGCGACCTCCAGGGCGGGGTCGGCCTCCACCGCCGCCAGCAGCGCCCGCCCCACCTCGTCGTCGACCTCGACGGGCAGCAGGCCCGACTTGGTGCAGTTGCTGCGGAAGATGTCGGCGAAGCGGGGCGACACCACCGCCTTGAACCCGTAGTCCATGAGGGCCCACACCGCGTGCTCGCGCGACGAGCCGGTGCCGAAGTTGGGACCGGTTACGAGCACGACGGCGCCCTTGTGGCGGGGCTGGTTGAGCACGAAGTCGGGGTCGGCCCGCCACTCGCTGAACAGGCCGGCGCCGAAGCCGGTGCGCTCCACCCGCTTGAGCCACTCGCTGGGGATGATCTGGTCGGTGTCCACGTCGGAGCGGGCCAGGGGGGCGGCCCGCCCGGTGACGGTGCGCAGCGCTTCCATCTACACGTCCTCGGGGGTGGCGAAGTGACCGGCCAGGGCGGTGGCGGCCGCCACCGCCGGGGACACGAGGTGGGTGCGGCCGCCCCGGCCCTGGCGCCCCTCGAAGTTGCGGTTGGAGGTGGAGGCGCACCGCTCGCCGGGTGACAGCTTGTCGGGGTTCATGCCCAGGCACATGGAGCAGCCCGCCGCCCGCCACTCGAAGCCGGCGGCGGTGAAGACCCGGTCGAGGCCCTCCGCCTCGGCCGCCGCCTTCACCGACATGGACCCGGGCACCACCATGGCCCGCAGCCCGTCCCTGACCTTCTTGCC
>DATLGZ010000348.1:0-4826 GCA_035540235.1 Acidimicrobiales bacterium
GCTGGGGCCACAGCTCGCCCATGCGGTGGGCGTCGAACTCCTCGTCGCGCTGGAGGCCGAAGCCCACGTTGGCCCGCCCCCCCGGCAGGGGGAACGACCACATGTAGCCCGGGATGAGGTCGGCGTCGAACCACACCCACAGGTCGGCGGCGGCCGGCCCGCAGCCGCTGAAGTACTGGCGGAAGGCGTGCCAGTCGCCCAGGTAGCCGGGCCGAGCCACTCCCAGCTGCTTGCGCAGCGGCGACCACGCCCCGTCGGCGGCCACCACGTACCCCGCCCGCAGCGCCCCCAGGCCGTCTACGTCCAGCTCTACGGCCGACCCGCCCTCCACCACCGCCGCGCCGCGCACGGCGTGGCCGTCGAGCACCTTGGCCCCGGCCGAACGGGCCAGGTCCAAGACGGCGGCGTCCAGCGTCAGCCGGGGGGCGACGACGGCGAACAGCCCCGCCCCCGGCCCGGTGGGCAGGGGCAGGTCGACCACCCGGCCCGATGGGGAGCGCAGGTGGACGGCGCCGACCGGCTGCCACCCGGCCACCGACTCGGGGGCCAGGCCGAGGTCCTCCAGCTCGCGGAGGGCGGCGGCGGTGAGGCCGTCCCCGCACGTCTTGTCACGGGGGAAGCGGGCCTTGTCGACCAGCACCACGTCGCACCCGGCCCGGGCCAGGACGGTGGCGGCTGCCGCCCCCGCCGGCCCCCCTCCCACGACAGCGACGTCGGCGTCCGGCACGCCCCCGAGGTTACGGCCCCGAGGTTGGCGTCGTGGTGGCCACCTGGGAGATGAGCCGGCGGGCGAACACCACCGCCCCCACCGCCGACATCCCCGCCCCGATCACCCTCAGCTTGGGGAGGTGGCGGGCGGCCAGCAGGCTGGCCGCGAAGTCGGTGGCGTCGCTCAGCGCGCCCGCCTCCAGCCACCCCCGCACCGGCGCTCCGTGGTTGAGGGCGAGCACGGTGCCCATGCCCAGGGCGATGTCCCGCCCGCCCACCATGCGCAACGCCAGCCTGGCCGCGGGCGTGTCTCCCTCCCGCCCCAGCCAGCTGCGCACCGACATGCCGGGGGCGAGGATGAAGCCCACGCCGAGGGCGATGCGGCCGATGGCCAGGGCTCGGATCTGCTGGTGGACGTCGGCGTTCATGGGAGCCACGGTATTGGCTGCCGCGGGGGCGGCGGCGCCGGTGTCATCTGGGAGACGGGCACGACCAGCCCTCGGCGGGGGCGTAGAGGCCGGAGAACCGGTCGACGACGCTGCGCCCGTCTTGGTAGACCCGCGTCCGCTCGGTGGTCACGGCCACGCACGGGCCGGGGTTGGGCACGTCGGGCGGTGCGTCGGCCGGAGGGCGGGCCTCCCGCTCCACCCGGGCCTGGCCGGTCTGCTCGCTGCTCACCACGTGCTTGGTGGAGTAGAGGCTCACGGTGATCGACGTCTCGGTGTAGGTGGGCCACACCAGCACGCCGTAGGGGGTGTTGTTGCGCACCTTCAGGTCGGGCCCGGGGAAGGAGAGGGTGGCCTCCCGGCCGTAGGGGTAGCGGGCGATGTACAGGCCGTGCATGTAGTACTCGGTGATGTCGAGGCCGGCGAAGAAGGCGGCGTTGAACATGGTGGTGGCGAACTGCGACACGCCCCCGCCCACGTCCTCCTCGAAGCGGTAGTCGGCGCCGATGATGGGGGCGGCCACGTAGCCCTTCTCGACGGTGCGCATCCCCACGATGCCGTTGATGGAGAACGTCCCTCCCGGGGGGATCACCGTGCCCCGGAGGGTGTCGGCCATGCGGTGGATGTTGCGCACCCGGGGCTCGCCCGGGGGGTGGTTGGTCGTGAAGGTGGCCACCTGCTCCACGATCCGCAGCTCGCGGGCGGTGGCCTCGTCGCGGGCGGCGCTCACTGTCTTCAGGGGCAGCTCGACGGGCGAGGGCCGGCCGGCGCCGGCGCGCAGGGCGACGTCGAGCGCCTCGACCGCCTCCGGGGCGCAGCAGGCGGTGCCGGTGCGGGGCGGGGTGATGCTCACCTGGCCGCCGCTGACGACGAAGCCGGCGTCCACCGGGCGGGCCCCGGCGTCGGGCAGCAGCCCGGCCAGGCCCTCCAGGACGTCCTCACTGTCGTGCGCCCCCAGCTGGAGCGACTCCTCGCCAGGGACGGCCCGCACCCACGCCCGCAGCGACTCGGCCGGCACGGTGGCGGTGTGTTCGCCGGCCCGCACCTGCAGGCCGTCGGTGGCCAGGCGCTCGGCCTCGGCCGCCAGCCGGCCGGCGTCGGCCTCGGTGAAGCGGGGCGGGATGGACGTCACGTCGGCCGTCACGGTGATCGTGCCGTCGACGGGCTCGGTGCGGCGCAGCTTCTCGGCCAGCTCGGCGGGCGAGACGCCCCGCCCGTTCTCCCCGGGCACGGGCCGCAGCTGGCCGTCGGACACCCGCAGGCCCGGCTCCACCGGGGGGGTGCGGCCCCGGTCCCGCTCCGCCACCACCCGGTCGAGGGTGCGGCGGTCGACCTCCACCGCGAGGGGGACGTCCACCGGCGAGACGAAGCTGCGGGCCCAGGTCCAGAACCGGCGCACGGCCGAGCCCCGCCGGCCGGCGGCCATGGCGTCGTCCACGGTGGCGGGCTCGTCGACCGTGAGACCCAGCTCGGGCACGCTCGCCTCGAACCCGCCGCCGTCGGAGCGCACGGCCACCGCGGCCTGCCCGAACCGCTCCGCCGTCTCCCGCACCCAGGCCGCCAGCTCGGCCCGGTCCATCCCCCGCACCTGGCGGTTGCCCACCTCGACCCGGGCCAGGACCGCCCCCCGGTGAGCGCGGCCGTCCACGGCCCAGGCGGCCACCAGCGCCAGGGCCCCGATGAACGCGACGAGCGCGGCGACGAGCAGCGGGCGCGCCTGGCGGCGGCGCCGGGGGAACCAGCTCACCGCCTCCACCCTCCCACGGCCGGGGCGGGCTGGTGTGCATCAGGGGTAAGTTCGTCCGCCGTGCCCCGCGCCCTCATCACCGGCATCACCGGCCAGGACGGCCGCTACCTGGCCCAGCTCCTCGCCGCCAAGGGCTACGAGGTCTTCGGCATGGTCCGGGGCCAGGCCAACCCCAAGGCCCAGATGGTCCAGGACGAGACCCCCGAGCTGGAGCTGGTCGAGGGCGACCTGCAGGACCTGTCGTCGCTGATCGCGGTGGTCGAGCAGGTGCAGCCCGACGAGGTCTACAACCTCGGCGCCATCTCGTTCGTGGCCCTGTCGTTCCGCCAACCCGAGCTCACCGCCGACATCACCGGCCTGGGGGTGCTGCGCATGCTGGAGGCGATCCGGGTGGTCGGCGGCTCGGCCGGCAACAAGGTGCGCTTCTACCAGGCCTCGTCGTCGGAGATGTTCGGCAAGGTGCGGGAGACGCCGCAGACCGAGACCACCCCCTTCCACCCCCGCTCGCCCTACGGGGCGGCCAAGGTGTTCGGCCACTACACCACCGTGAACTACCGGGAGGCCTACGAGCTCTTCGCCTGTTCGGGCATCTGCTTCAACCACGAGAGCCCCAAGCGGGGGCTGGAGTTCGTGTCGCGGAAGATCACCAACGGGGTGGCCCGCATCAAGCTGGGCCTCCAGGACCGCATCAGCCTGGGCAACCTCGACGCCGCCCGCGACTGGGGGTTCGCCGGCGACTTCGCCGAGGCCATGTGGCTGATGCTCCAGCAGGAGTCGCCCGACGACTACGTGATCGCCACCGGCGAGACCCACACCGTCCGCGAGCTGCTCGACCTCGCCTTCGGGGCGGTGGGGATCGACGACTGGGCCCCCCACGTCGAGAGCGATCCCCGCTTCCTCCGCCCCACCGAGGTGGACATCCTCACCGGCGATGCCACCAAGGCGCGCCAGAAGCTCGGCTGGGAGCCCCGGACCAGCTTCGAGGAGCTGGTCGAGTCGATGGTGGTGTCCGATCTGGCGGCCGAGAGCGCCCGCCGTCATGGGTAGCGGGCGCGGGGTGGCCACGGATCGCTAGGGTTTCCGGGCGGATGCCAGCCGACGCGGGTGGTTCTGACGAGATCAGCGAGCGGGTGGCGCGCGGGTTCGAAGCCCTCGTCGACGAGGAGCCGCTCGCCCACCAGCCTGCGTCCCCGCCTGCCCCGCCACCGCCGCCGGCCGAGCCGGCCGCCGCCGATCGCCTCGACGACCTCGAGGGCCGGGTCCGCCAGACGATGGACCGCCTCACCGAGCTGGTGGAGGCGCAGCTGCCGGAGACGGTGGACGGGCTGCGGGCCGACCTGGAGACCCTGCGGCTGGAGCTGCAGACCGCGCTCACCTCGGCCACCGCCCAGCTGGCCGACGAGCAGCGGCAGCTGCGGGCCGAGCTGGCGGCCACCCTCGACACCGCCACCGCCCAGCTCGCCGACGAGCGCCGGGAGCTGCGGTCGGAGCTCCAGGGGGCCCTGGCGGCCGCCACCGAGCAGTTCGCGGCCGAGCGGAGCGAGCTGCGGTCCCAGATCGCCACCACCGTGGGCGCCGCCAACCGGTGGTTCGTGCGGACCCGCGACCAGCTCTACGAGCGCCTCGACTACCTGGCCCGGGTGGCGTCGTTCGACGCCTCCGCCGGGGGAGCGCCTCCACCCCCTCCGGCCGCTCTGGCGTCGGCGCCTGCGCCGGCGCTGCCGGCGGGCGCGGCGGCCGGCGAGGGCGAGGGAGGGATCGAGTGGGAGGTCGACGGCGACGTGGTCATGGAGGGCGAGCCCGCCGCGCCCGCCGGCAGCGCCGGCGCAGGCGCCGACGCCAGAGCGGCCGGAGGGGGTGGAGGCGCTCCCCCGGCGGAGGCGTCGAACGACGCCACCCGGGCCAGGTAGTCGAGGCGCTCGTAG
>DATLGZ010000349.1:0-2308 GCA_035540235.1 Acidimicrobiales bacterium
CAGGAGGCCATCCTGGACGACGTCTACTCGCGCGCCGGCCAGGGCTGAGCCCGGGCACAAGCGGAGGGCGAACATCCGTTCGCCCTCCTAGAATCACTCGGGTGAGCGACGAGATCGTCATCTCGGGGGCGCGCGAGCACAACCTGCGCGACCTCCATCTCAGGCTGCCGCGCAAGGCCCTCATCGTCATCACGGGGCTGTCGGGCTCCGGCAAGTCCAGCCTTGCCTTCGACACCATCTACGCCGAGGGCCAGCGCCGGTACGTGGAGAGCCTGTCGTCGTACGCCCGCCAGTTCCTGGGCCAGATGGACAAGCCCGACGTCGACTTCATCGAGGGCCTGTCGCCGGCCATCTCCATCGACCAGAAGTCGGCGTCCCGCAACCCCCGGTCGACGGTCGGCACCATCACCGAGGTCTACGACTACCTCCGCCTGCTCTGGGCCCGGATCGGCGTCCCCCACTGCCCCAAGTGCGGGGCGGTGGTCGCCCGCCAGACGCCCCAGCAGATCGTCGACCGCATCCTCCAGCTGCCCGACGGCACCCGCTTCCAGGTGCTGGCGCCGGTGGTCAGGGGCCGCAAGGGCGAGTACGAGGGGCTGCTGGAGGAGCTGGCCTCCCAGGGCTACACCCGGGCACGGGTCGACGGCGAGCTCCGGGATCTCGGGGTCAAGGCCGACGACAAGCTGGCCCGCTACGAGATGCACACCATCGAGGTGGTGGTCGACCGGCTGGTGCGGCGGGAGGGGATCGAGCGCCGGCTGACCGACTCCCTGGAGACCGCCCTGCGCCTGGCCGAGGGGGTGGCCGAGGTGGAGGTGGTGCCCAAAGAGGGCGACCCGGACATCCTCACCTTCAGCCAGCACCTGGCCTGCCCCAACGACGGCACGTCGTTCCCCGAGCTGGCACCTCGCAACTTCTCGTTCAACTCGCCGTACGGGGCCTGCCCCAGGTGCGACGGCCTGGGCACCCGCTTCGAGGTCGACCCCGAGCTGGTGGTCCCCAACCCCGACCTCACCATCGACGAAGGGGCGGTGGCGCCCTGGTCGGGGGCCAGGGGCGAGTACTTCCACCGGGTGCTGGGGGCGGTGGCCGAGGCCTACGGCTTCCGCATGAACGTCCCGTTCAAGAAGCTGACCAAGGCCCAGCAGAAGATCCTGCTGTACGGGTCGGGCACCAAGCAGGTCCACGTCCAGTACCGGAACCGGTATGGGCGGACCCGCTCCTACTTCACCCACTACGAGGGCGCCGTCCCGTACCTGCAGCGCAAGCACGCCGAGTCCGAGTCGGACTACATGCGGGAGCAGATCGAGGGTTACATGCGGGAGGTGCCCTGCCCGGACTGCGGGGGCGCCCGCCTGCGGCCGGAGTCGCTGGGCGTCACCGTGGGCGGGCGGAACATCCACGAGGTGTGCGACCTGTCGATCGCCCGCTCGGCCGAGTTCCTGGCCACCGTGGAGCTGTCCGAGCGCGACCGGATGATCGCCGAGCGGGTGGTCAAGGAGGTCAACGCCCGCATGCGGTTCCTCCTCGACGTCGGCCTCGACTACCTCACCCTCAACCGGTCGGCCGGCACCCTGGCCGGCGGCGAGGCCCAGCGCATCCGCCTGGCCAGCCAGATCGGCAGCGGGCTGGTGGGCGTGCTCTACGTGCTCGACGAGCCGTCGATCGGCCTCCACCAGCGGGACAACCGCAAGCTGATCGACACCCTCGTCCGCCTGCGCGACCTGGGCAACACGGTCATCGTCGTCGAGCACGACGAGGACACCATCCGGGTGTCCGACCACGTGGTCGACATCGGGCCCGGCGCGGGGGAGCACGGCGGGGAGATCGTGGTCAGCGGGTCGGTGAAGGACCTGGTCCGGGAGGAGCGGTCGATCACCGGGCAGTACCTGTCGGGGGCGAGGTCGATCCCGGTGCCGGCCATGCGCCGGGAGCCCAAGGAGGGGTGGCTCGTCGTCCGGGGGGCCCGGGAGCACAACCTGCGCAACATCGACGTGGAGTTCCCCCTCGGGTGCTTCGTGTGCGTGAGCGGCGTGTCCGGGTCGGGGAAGTCGACGCTGGTCAACGACATCCTGTACCGGGCCCTCATGCAGCGGGTCTACCGGTCCAAGACGGTGCCCGGCCGCCACAAGGCCATCGAGGGCGCCGAGGCGCTCGACAAGGTCATCAACATCGACCAGTCGCCCATCGGGCGCACGCCCCGGTCGAACGCCGCCACCTACACCGGCGTGTTCGACACGATCCGCAAGCTGTTCTCGCAGACCCAGGAGGCCAAGGTCCGGGGCTACCTCCCCGGGCGGTTCTCGTT
>DATLGZ010000350.1:0-3655 GCA_035540235.1 Acidimicrobiales bacterium
CGTAGACCCGGCCCGTCCTCGGGTCGCTGGCCACGGCGGTGGGCACCGGCCCCGGGCCGACGGCCACCGTGACCGTGCCGGTCCCGCCGGGCGGGGTGCAGGTCGGCAGCGACCCCACCGCCGTGGCCAGCGACCCGAGGACGGGCCGGGTCTACGTGGCCAACTCGGGCTCGCTCAGCGTGTCGGTGCTCGACGGCGCCTCCCGCCAGGTCGTGGCCACCATCCCGCTGCCCTCCCGGCCGTGGGGCATCGCCCTCAACCAGCGCACCGGCAGGGTGTACGTCACCACCGCCGAGGCGGCGGTCACCGTGATCGACACCGCCTCCAACTCGGTCGTCCGCACGGTGGCGCTGCCCTCCCGGCCGTGGGGCATCGCGGTGAACCACCGGGCCAACCGGGTCTACGTGGCCACGACCGACGCGGCGGTGGCGGTGATCGACGGCGACACCGACGCGGTCACCGGCGCCGTGCCGGTCCCGGCCCGGCCCTGGGCGGTCGCCGTCATCCCCGAGTCCAACCGCATCTACGTGACCTCCCAGGAGTCGCGCCACCTGGTCGTCATCGACGGCGCCAGCGCCTCCGTGGTGGCCGAGGTCGACCTCGGGGCCCGGGGGTGCGGGGTGGCCACCAACCCGAGGGCCAACCGGGTGTACGTGACCGCCCTCGACTCGGGCCTGGTCACCGTGGTCGACGGCGGGTCCAACGCCGTCGTCGACAGCTTCCCCACGCCCGCCACCGCGTGCGGGATCGCCGTCAACTCCCAGAACAACCGGGTCTACGTGGCCACCCAGGAGACCGGGTCGGTGTCGGTCATCGACGCCAGCAGCCACGCCGTCATCGCCACCCGGTCGCTGTTCGGGCCGACCCGGGCCACCGAGCTGCTGCCCAACGACGTGGACGTCAACCCCCAGGGCGAGGGCGTCTACGTGGTCAACAAGGCAGCCGGCACCCTGGTGGCGGCGGCCGGCGACCTGCAGACGTAGGTCGCCGCCACCCCGCTCAGCGATGGGCCGAACGGCCCTACCACGGCAAGCCGCCGCGGGCGGAAACTGGACGGCAGGAGCGCGGCGACCGCCGCCAGGGACGCCAAGGATGAGGGGGCACGGATGAGGACGGCGCTGGAGTCTCGCCCTCATCTCTCCGCCGCCGATCTGGCCGAGCTGGCATCCGGCGGCGGCCCCGAGCCCTACCGCCGGTGGTTCCGCGTGGGCGCCGTCGTGACAGTGGTGCTGCTGGTGGGAGCGGGCATGTTCGCCGCCACCCGGATGGGCCGGGGCCCGGGGGCCGACCTCCGCAGCGGCGCGCCGGCGGCCACCGCAACGCCCACCGCGCCGGCGACGGCTGGGACGACCGATCGCCCGGTCACGACCCCGGCCGTCGCCGGCCCCACCGCGTCAGGGCCGGCGGCCAACACGCCGGCGGCCGCCCCGGTGGCCGGCGCGGCGTGCCGCAACAGCACCGACCCGGCGTGCGGGCCCTTCCGCTTCGATCCCCAGCCCGGCCCCGACGAGCCCATGACGGTGCAGGTCACCGCCATCCCCGCGCTGGCTCGGGTGGGTCAGGAGGTCGTCTTCCGGGTGACCCTGCGCGACCCCGACGGCGTGTCCCGGGGCTCGTCGCTCTACGACTTCGGCAACTCCGCCCTGGGCGAGTCGGTGCAGCGGCAGTGCGAGAAGTACGGACCGTGGGAGCCGCCGGCCCGGCCGTCGGGCCCGGTCACCGAGGTGCAGGAGATCCGCCACACCTACGCCGCCCCCGGCACCTACACGGTGACCTTCGCCTACGGCGCCGAGCCCTTCGACTGCGCGGACGCCGCCACCGGGAGGGGCGACCGGCCCTACGCCAGCTCGGCCAAGGGCACCGCCACCATCGTCGTCACCCCTTAGCGCCGCGAAGTTCCGTACCGTACGCACGTGATCTTCGAGCCGTTCACGATCAAAGGCGTCACGTTCAAGAACCGGCTGGTGCGGTCGTCGATCGGCGGGCGCACCGCCTACTACGACGGGACGGTCAGCAACGCCTGGAAGAACTTCGAGCTGCGCTTCGCCCAGCACGGGGTGGCGGCCATCGTCTCGGCCACGCTGAACGTCAACAGCCACCGCTGGTCGCCCCTCGAGTACCCCCAGATCAGCCACGACAAGTTCATCCGCTCGCTGGCCGAGGGCATCGCCGCCGTGCACCGCCAGGGGTGCCGCTACGTCATCCAGATCGGCGACGGCGGCTCCCACGTGCAGACCAGCCTGTTCAGCCAGCCCGAGGACAGCTACGGGCCCTCGCCCGGGTTCGACCTGTTCTTCGGCTACCGCGACCGGCGCACGGCCATGACCGTGGCCGACATCGAGCAGTCGGTGGCCGAGTTCGGCCAGGCGGCCCGGCGGGTGCGGGAGACCGGCGCCGACGGCGTGGAGGTCACCGCCTCCAAGGGCTACCTGATCCACCAGTTCCTCAACCCCGCCATCAACCGCCGCACCGACCGCTACGGCGGGTCGGTCGAGAAGCGGTTCCAGTTCCTGCGGGAGGTGATCACCGAGGTGTGCCGGCAGGCAGGCGACGACTTCCTGGTCGGCGTGCGCATCTCGGCCAAGGACACCAACTGGCTGCCGCTCAACCTGCGCTGGCCCATCGGCTGGCGCCTCCGCCAGTTCCTCCGGGGCAACTCCCTGGGCACGTACCTCACCTACGCCCGCTGGCTCAAGGACCTCGGTGTCGACTACCTGCACGTGAGCAACGGCTACGGGTTCATCAACCCGGGAGAGACGCCGGGGGACTTCCCGCTGGCCGAGGTGACCATGTTCGCCAACTCGACCCGCCACCTGTCGAGGAAGGCGGCCTTCCGGGCGGCCATGCTCAACACCGTCCCTGACCGCCTCATGCAGAGGATCATGGACGTGGGCTGGGGCGACCCCGTCGCCGCCAACCTGCCCGACGCCCGGGCCTTCCGCGACGAGATCGGCCTGCCGGTCATCGCCAACGGCGGCTTCCAGGACCGGTCGGTGGTGGAGGGCGCCCTCACCTCGGGCGGCTGCGACCTGGTGTCGATGGCCCGCCCGCTGCTCGCCAACCCCGACCTGCCCGCCCTGTTCGAGGCGGGGGTGGAGTCGCCGGCGCGGCCCTGCACGTTCTGCAACCGCTGCGCCATCCGCACCACGCTCTTCCCCCTCGGCTGCTACGACCCCAGCCGGTTCGACTCCGACGCGGAGATGGAGGCTCAGATCCTCGACTGGTCGGCCCGGCCCCACCTCGACGAGCCCGTCGAGTGGGACCCGGCGTGACCGCTCCCACCTACGACGCCGTCGTCGTCGGGTCGGGGTTCGGCGGGGCGGTGGTCGCCACCCGCCTGGCCGAGGCGGGGCGGTCGGTGGTGGTGCTCGAGCAGGGGCGGCGGTGGGCTCCCGCCCAGTTCCCCCACACCTTCGGGCGGTCGGCGGCGGCGGTGTGGGACGAGCAGAACCTGGGGTTCCTCGACTACCGGGTGTTCGCCCGGGTCGACGTCATCCAGGGCGTGGGGGTGGGCGGCGGTTCGATCCCCTACTTCAACGTCCAACTGCGGGCCCCGGCCGCCATCTTCGAGCGGCCCGAGTGGCCGGCGGTGGTGAAGCGGCCTTTGCTCGACCGCTACTACGAGCGGGTCGAGCAAAGGCCGCTTCACCACCGC
>DATLGZ010000351.1:0-1585 GCA_035540235.1 Acidimicrobiales bacterium
CTGCTCGTGCTGGGGCGGGGGGCGTGGCGGGCGGTCGCCCCCGCCGAGCGGCCGCCGCTGGTGCGGGAGCTGGTGGGCCGGTTCGGCCGGCTGGGGATCGTGGCCGTCCCCGTGGTGGCCGTCACCGGGGCGGTCACCTCCACCGGCCTGCTGGCCACCGTCTCCGACCTGTGGGACGTGGCCTTCGGCCGGGCCCTCTCGGCCAAGATCGCCCTGTTCGCGGCGGCGGTGGCCCTGGCCGCCGTCCACCGCCGCCGCACCCCCGACCGCCTGGCCCGGGAGGGGGCGCCGGCGGTGGCCCGCTTCGAGCGGACGGGAGCGGCCGAGCTGCTGGCCGTCACCGCCGCGGTGGCGGTGGCCAGCGTGCTGGTGGCGCTGGTCCCCGGGCGCTCGCTGGCCCTGGCCGCCAAAGGCCCCGTCAACCTGGAGCGGCGGGCCGGTCCCTACGTCGTGCAGCTCTACATCGACCCCACCCGGCCGGGCGAGAACGAGGTGCACGTCACCTTCGTCAACCAGGCCGGGCTGGCCGCCGCCGACGTGGCGACCGTCGACGTGGCCCTCGCCGCGGCCGGCGCCGAGCCGGGGCCCGTGGCCATGCGCCTCATCTCCCCCGGCCACTTCGTCGGCGACGCCACCCTCCCCGCCCCCGGGCGCTACTCGCTGTCGGTCGCCACCACCAGCGGCGAGGGCGCGTCCACCACCTTCGAGTTCCGCCTCCACGAAGAGAGGAGCACCTGACAATGCGTCGAGCCAACGCCCTGGCGGTGGCGCTGCTGGCCTCGGCCGGCGCCGCCCCCGCCTGGGCCCATCAGGAGATCAGCCCCGCTAGCGTCCCGGTAGGTAGACCGGCGTTCCTTGCGCTGAGCGCCGCCAACGAGAAGCGGGTGGACCTGACGAGCGTCACCATGACACCTCCGAGCGGCCAGCAGTTCGGCCATGCCACCCGCGACCCGGCGGGGTGGACCTCCTCCCTCAGCCACACCCGCATCAGCTGGACGGGCGGGGCCATCCGCCCCGACCGCTTCGAGCAGTTCGGCTTCGACGTCGAACCCATCGGCCAGCCCGGACCGCTCACGTTCCGGGTCGTGCTGGGTTACGCCGACGGCACCACGACCGAGGTCGACGTGCCCGTGACCGCGGTGGCCGCCGGCGACCAGCCCGCCCCGGCGACCACCGCCGCCCCGGCGACCACCGCCGCCACCGGGCCTCCCACCACCGGGCCTCCCACGACGGGGGCCGCCGGCCAACCCGCCGAGCCCGACGGCACGGCCGCCCCCGTCCCCGTGGCGGGTGACGGCGGCGGTGGCGGCGGCCTGGCCGTGGCCGCCCTGGTGGTGGCGGTCGCCGCCCTGGTCACGTCGGTTGCCAGCCTGGTGCGGGGCGGCCGCCCCCGCCCGGCCACGCCCGCCCCGTCCGGGAAGGAGCAGGACTGGTGAGGGCGCGCCACCGCAACCCCGCCCGCTTCCGGCCCTGGTGGTCGAGCCGGGCCGTGCGCTGGGCCATGGTGGCCGGGGCCGGCGCCGTCGCCCTGGCGGCCTGCGGGGGGACGTCGTCGTCGCCCAGCGCCCGCCCCTCCACCGACGCC
>DATLGZ010000352.1:0-3984 GCA_035540235.1 Acidimicrobiales bacterium
GGCCATGGGGGCGACCCGCTCCACGTCGGCCACGGCCGCCTCCGCCCGGCCTTCCCAGGAGGCCAGGGCCCGGGCGCCGCGGCACAGCACCAGGTCGGCCCGCAACCCCTCCGCCCCCACGGCCAGGGCCAGCCGGGCGGCGAAGTGCACCACCTCGGCGGGCAGGGCGGCGGGCCGGCAGGCGGCCAGGCGGTCGGCCAGCGCCCGGTCGCCGGCGGCCACCGCCACGGCCACCCCGGCGGCCGCCGCCGCGGCCACCCCGGCGCCGCCCGGCGCCTCGAGCGGCGGGTCGGCGCCGTCGAAGTCAAGGCGGCGGCGCACGGCCTCGGCCCGCACGGCCGGGTCGCGCGGGGCACGCACCTCCACCGCCAGCCCGAAGCGGTCGAGCAGCTGGGGGCGCAGCTCGCCCTCCTCGGGGTTCATCGACCCCACCA
This sequence comes from Acidimicrobiales bacterium, assembly GCA_035540235.1. Taxonomy (GTDB): domain Bacteria; phylum Actinomycetota; class Acidimicrobiia; order Acidimicrobiales; family AC-14; genus JBFMCT01. The sequence goes on from DATLGZ010000352.1 coordinate 435, forward strand.
GCACGAACCGCGACGGGTGGACGTGGCTCACCCCGTCCCGCTCCACCCGGTGCACGCCCGCCGCCGCCGCGTCGAGCAGCACGTCGACGAGGTGGTCGGCCAGGAGGTTGACCTCGTCCACGTACAGGACCCCCCCGTGGGCGGCGGCCAGCAGCCCGGGCCGCAGCCGGGCCTCCCCTCTCCCCAGGGCCGCCCCCACGTCGAGGCCGCCCACCACCCGGTCCTCGGTGGCGCCCACGGGCAGCTCCACGAACGGCGCGCCGGCGGGCAGCAGCCCGGCCACGCCCCGGGCCAGGGTGGACTTGGCCGAGCCCTTGTCGCCCCGCAGCAGCACGCCCCCGATGCCGGGGTCGACGGCGGCCAGCAGCAGGGCCAGCTGGGCGTCGTCCTGGCCCACGACGGCCGAGAAGGGGAACGTCACGTGCGCCCCTCCTCCCAGCCCTCGGCTTCGAGCACGGCGTCCTCCAGCACCTTGCGGGCGGCCTCGGACGGCTCCGACCACAGGCCCCGGCGGTCGGCCTCCCGCAGCCGCTCGGCGATGGCCTTCAGCGCCCACGGGTTCGACTCGGCGAAGAAGGCCCGCATGGAGGGGTCGGCGACGTAGGCGTCGGTCACCCGCTCGTACATCCAGTCCGAGACGACGCCGGTGGTGGCGTCGTAGCCGAACAGGTAGTCGACGGTGGCGGCCAGCTCGAACGCCCCCTTGTAGCCGTGGCGGCGCATGGCGTCGATCCAGCGGGGGTTGAGCACCCGGGAGCGCACCACCCGGGCCGCCTCCTCGGCCAAGGCCCGCACCTGGGGGGCGTCGGGGTTGGCCGAGTCGCCGAACCAGGCCCGGGGCGCCCGGCCGGTGAGAGCCCGCACCGCCGCCACCATGCCGCCGTGGTCCTGCAGGTAGTCGTCGCTGTCGAAGATGTCGTGCTCGCGGTTGTCCTGGTTCTTGAGGGCCACGTCGATGGCCGCGAACCGCCGCCGCATGGCGTCGGGGGCGGGCTGGCCCATGGCCCCCCGCCGGTAGGAGAAGCCCGACCAGGCCAGGTAGACCTCGGCCAGGTCGGCGTCGGTGCGCCACGACCCCCGCTCCAGCACGGGCAGGATGCCGGCGCCGTACCCCCCAGGAGGCGGGCCGAAGATGCGGGCGTCGGATGCGCCGGCGGCCCGGACCGGGTTGTCGGCGGCGGCCTCGCCCTCGAGGCCGGCCACCAGCCGCACCGCGTCGTCGAGGAGGGCGACGAGGTGAGGGAAGGCGTCGCGGAAGAAGCCCGAGATGCGCAGGGTGACGTCGACGCGGGAGCGGCCCAGGTCGGCCAGGGGGATGGGCTCCAGCCCCACCACCCGGCGGGACTCCGGCTCCCACACCGGCCGCACGCCCAGCAGGGCCAGGGCCTGGGCCGCGTCGTCGCCGCCGGTGCGCATGGCGGCGGTGCCCCACAGCACGATGCCCACGGTACGGGGCGGGGCGCCCTCCTCGTCCACGTGGCGGCGGACCACGGCGTCGGCCAGCTTGCGCCCCACCTCCCAGGAGGCGGGCGAGGGCAGGGCCTTGGGGTCGACCGAGTAGAAGTTGCGCCCGGTGGGCAGCACGTGGGCTGCCCCCCGGGTGGGCGACCCGCTGGGGCCGGCGGGAACGTAGCGGCCGTCGAGGGCGGCCAGCACGGCGTCGATCTCGCCCACCGTCTGGCGGAGGGCGGGCACCAGCCGCCCCGCCACCCAGGCCAGGGTGGGGTCGGCGGCCGCCTCCGCCGCCTCCGGCGACCAGCCGGCGGCGGCCAGGGCCTCCACCCGGCGGCGGGCCTCGGCCTCCACCCGGTCGACGTCGGCCCGGCGGCCGGCGGCCAGATCGACGCTCAGGCCGGCGGCCACGGTGGCCCGCAGCGACGGGACCGTCCCCTGGGGCAGGCGGGTCACGGCCAGCACCAGGTCGATCAGCGCTTCCCCCTCGGGGGCCTCCCCGAGCACGTGGAGGCCGCCCCGGATCTGGGCGTCCTTGAGGGCGCAGAGGTAGCCGTCGACGTGGAGCACGAGGTCGCCGAAGTCGTCCTCCGCCGGTTCGCCGGCCAGGCCCAGGTCGCGGCTTATCTCCGCCTCCACCAGCAGCTCCCACACCTGGCGGCGCAGGGCCGGCAGCTTGGCCGGGTCCATGGCCTGGGCGGTGGCGTAGGCGTCGAGCAGCTGCTCCAGGCGGGTGAGCTCGTCGTAGGTCTCGGCCCGGGTCATGGGGGGGATGAGGTGGTCGACGATCACCGCGTGGGCCCGCCGCTTGGCCTGGGTGCCCTCGCCCGGGTCGTTGACGATGAACGGGTAGACGAGGGGCACGTCGCCCAGGGCGGCGTCGGGGAAGCAGGAGGCGGACAGGGCGGTGGCCTTGCCCGGCAGCCACTCCAGGGTGCCGTGCTTGCCCAGGTGGACCACGGCGTCGGCGCCCCACACCTCGTCGAGCCACCGGTAGAAGGCCAGGTAGTGGTGGGGCGGGGGCACGTCGGGGGCGTGGTAGGCGCCGATGGGGTCGGCCCCGAAGCCCCGGGGCGGCTGGATGGTGACGAGCACGCCCCCCAGGTCGAGCCCGGGGAAGCGCAGCTCGCCGCCGTGGAGGTAGACCTCCCCCGGCGGGGGGCCCCACACCGACTCCACCAGGGCGCGGGCGTCCTCGGGCAGGGTGGCGAACCACTCGGCGTAGGTGGAGGCGGCCAGGCGGCCGGGGGCGGCCTGGGCCTGCGCCGCCGTTAGCGCCGGGAGGTCGTAGGTGAGGCGGTCGGCCAGCTCGGCCATGAGGGCGTCTCCGCCGGCGGGGATGCGGTCGACGCGGTAGCCGGCGGCCCGGAGGGCGTGGAGGAGGCGGACCGCCGAGGCGGGCGAGTCGAGGCCGACGGCGTTGCCCAGGCGGCTGCGCTTGGTGGGGTAGGCGGAGAGCACCACCGCCACCCGCTTGGCGGCCGCCGGCGTGTGGCGGAGGCGGGCCAGGCGCAGGGCGGTGCGGGCCACCCGGGCGGTGCGCTCGGGGTCGGCCCGGCTGGCGGTGATGGCCGCCCCCAGCTCCCCGCCGTCGTCGACCTCCTCCTTGAAGGCGAAGGCGGGGCCGATGATGCGGCCGTCGAACTCGGGGATGGCCACGCCCATGGCCACGTCGAGGGGCGACAGCCCCGCCTCGTCGCCCTCCCACTCGTCGCGGGAGCGGTTGCACGACGGCGCCTGGAGGACGGGGACGCCCACGTCGGCCAGTTGGGGCACGGCCCAGGCGTCGGGGTCGGTGGGCACCGAGCCCCCCATGGCCAGCACGGTGGTCACCAGTACGTCGACCGCGTGGTGGCGGCACAGCTCCAGGGCCGGCACCCGCCCGTCGCCGTCGGGGCGGAGCGAGTAGCAGTAGACGGCCAGGCAGTCGCCGCCGGCGGCGTCGATGGCCGCGCTCAGGTCCTCCACGAAGGTCGTGTTGCCGGCCACCAGGTGGGCCCGGTAGAAGACCACCCCCACGAGCGGCCGGCCCGGGCGGCGGGCGGTGGTGGCCGCCTCGAAGACCCCGGCGGCGGGCAGGGCGGCGGGGGGTCGAAGC
>DATLGZ010000353.1:0-3448 GCA_035540235.1 Acidimicrobiales bacterium
TGCCGAGGTGGGTGACGTAGAGCGAGAACCCGAGCGAGGCCAGGAGCCAGATGACCGTCGCCACCACCCCGCCGGGGCTGAGCCAGGCCCACCGAGGCGACTCCCGGTTGGGGCCCAGGTAGTAGAAGGCGGCGAACAGGGTGGCCAGGGCGGCCAGGCCGAGGACCCAGCGGGTGAGCGTCCACAGCAGCACGAACGTGCCGCCGGCGAAGCCCAGGTCGTCGCGGAACGCCTCTCCGATGGGCTGGCCGAACACGATGAGGGCGGTGGCCACCCCGCCCAGCACCACGGCGATGAGCATGAGCAGCAGGCCCCGGAGCCGCTTCTTCACGAACGGCCGGTCCTCGGGGACGTCGTAGGCCACGTTCAGGCCGGTCTGGAGGGCGGCCATCCCGGCCGAGGCGGAGAACAGCGCCAGCCCCACACCGACGAGGGCGGCGATGGCCGACGTGCCCCCCGCCTGGTTCACGGCCTGGTCGAGGGACTCGGTGAGGACGCGGGCGGCGTCGCCCGGGAGGGCGGAGCGAATGGCCCCGGTGATCGACGCCACCGTGGCCTCGGAGGCGCTGACCAGGGCGGTGAACCCCACCGCGGCCAGGAGGGCGGGGAAGACGGAGAGGAACCAGTAGAAGGCCATCCCGGCGGCGATGATCGTGCCCCGGTCGGCCTTGAACTCGGCGAGGGTGCGCTTGAGGGTCCTCTTCCAGCCCGACGCGGGGATGTCGAGGGGGCTGTCGGGTTCCCCCTTGTCGCCGGTCTGGGGCGGGATGGGTTCCTCGCCGGGCTGCTGCGTCGCCATCCTGGCTTTCCCTCCCCCCGGGGTGTGCAGCCGAAACGGATAGGCCAGCATGGAGCTATGGCGGGAGTGGCCATAGACGTCCGCGACCTCAGCCACGGCTACGACACGCCGCGGGGGTGGCTGCGCGTCCTCGACCGCGTCACCCTGTCGCTCCCCGCCGGCGGCTACGGGGCGGTGACGGGGTCGTCGGGGGCGGGCAAGACCACCCTGCTGGCCGTGCTGGGCGGGCTGGAGCGGCCCGACGAGGGCGACGTGCGGGTCGGCGGGCACGACGTGGCCCGCCTGGCCGGCGACGACCTGGCCGCCTACCGGCGGACCACCGTGGGCTTCGTCTTCCAGCACTTCGGCCTGCTCGACGCTCTCACCGCGGCCGAGAACGTCGAGCTGGCGTGCACCCTGGCCGGTGTCCCCCCCAGCCGGCGCCGGGCCCGGGCCGGCGAGCTGCTCGACGCGGTGGGACTGTCGGCCCGGGCCCGCCACCGCCCGCCGGCGCTGTCGGGAGGCGAGCGGCAGCGGGTGGCCATCGCCCGGGCCATGGCCAACTCCCCCGCCCTGGTGCTGGCCGACGAACCCACCGGCAACCTCGACACCGAGTCGGCCGAGCGGGTCGTGAACCTCCTGGAGGAGCTGCGGAGAGAGCACGGCTGCACGCTCGTCGTGGTGACCCATTCGGCCGAGCTGGCGGCCCGGGCCCAGGACCGCTTCGCGCTGGAGCGGGGCGCCCTGGCGGAGCCGGCCCGGTGAGCCGGCCCGGTGAGAGCCCGGTGAGGGCCCGGTGAGGTGGCGGGACGCGGCCGCCCTGGCCGTCACCAGCGTGCGCCGCCGGCTGGGCCGCTCCGTGCTGACGGTGCTGGCCGTCGCCCTGGCCACCACCCTCCTCACCGCCCTGGTCACCATCGCCGGCACGGCCCGCACCAAGGTCATCTCCGAGCTGTCCCGAGGCGGGCCGCTGGCCGGCATCCGGGTGGCGGCGGCCGAGCCCGACCTGTCCCAGGTCGACAACGACGACGCCCGCCCCGGACCCCCCCGCGACCTCGACGAGGGCGCCCGCCAGCGCATCGCCGCCCTGCCCGACGTGCGCACCGTCATCCCGATCGTGGCCGCCCAGATGCTGGTGGTGCCGTCCCAGCCGGCGGCCCGGGCCGACGTGCTGGAGGCGCTGCCCCCGCTGGTCCAGACCACCCGGCGGGACGAGACCACCACCAGCACCGCCGCCAGCGCCATCCGCCGGCCGGCCCGGGCGCCCGACCCCTTCACCGAGACGGTGGTGGGCATCGACCTGTCCCACGCCTCCGACCTGCCCATCACCGTTCTGGAGGGCCGCCTGCCCGGCGCCGGCGCCCTGACCGAGGTGGCGGTCACCGTCGGCTACCTCCAGCGCCTGGGCCTGCGCAAGGAGTACGCGGCGGCGGTGATCGGCACCGAGATCGTGCTCGGCGCGCCCCGGGTCTACGAGGAGGGCCGCATCCGGCTGCGGTCGAGGTGGGTGCGAACGACGATCGTCGGGGTGGTGGCCCAGGAGGCGGCCGCCGGCCAGTTCATAGTGCCCGTGGAGCAGACCCGGGCGGCCCGCGACTGGACCGCCGCCGGGGGCGACGGCGAGGGCCGGCTGGAGCTGCCTACGTCGCCCTACTCCGGGCTGTTCGTCATCGCCCACGGCCTGGACGAGGTGGCCAAGGTGCGGGCCCAGATCACCGACATCGGCTACGCCACCACCGCTCCCGAGAACCTGATCGCCTCCGTGCAGCGGTACCTTCGGGTGGTCGAGATCGTCCTCGCCGCCATCGGCCTCATCGCCCTCGTCATAGCCTCGCTCGGCATAACCAACGCCCTGCTGGCAGCGGTGCGCGAGCGCCGCCGGGAGATCGGCGTGCTCAAGGCCATCGGCGCCCGCGACCGCGACGTGGCCCGCGTCTTCCTGCTGGAGGCGGGCGCTCTGGGCGTTCTCGGGGGCGTGCTGGGCGCGGCGGGCGGGTGGCTGGCCGCCCTGGCGGTGAGCCGGGTGGTCAACGGCTACCTGGCCGGCCAGGGCCTGTCGGGCGTGCAGCTGGGCTTCCCGGCCGCCGTCCTCGCCGGCGCGGTGGTCGGCGCCGGCGTGCTGGCGGTGGCGGCCGGCGCCCTGCCCGCCCGGCGGGCGTCGGCCATGCCCGCCCGCGAGGCCATGGAGGCGGCGTGAGGCGGTGGTGGGCCGCCCTGGCGGCGGGGATGATGGCCGCCACCGCCTGCTCGTCGCCGGGAGGGGCGCCGCCGGCCGCCCCGCCGCCGGCCGCCGAGGCCGGCGAGCCCATCCTCTACGTGGCCGTGGGCGCCAGCGAGACGGCCGGGCTGCGGGCCGAGGTGCCGCTGCGCGACGGCTGGCCCCGGGTGCTGCACCAGACGGCCCTGCCGGTCAGCACCGTGTTCGTGAACCTCGGCATCCCGGGGGCGACGGTGGCCCACGCCCTGGCGGTGGAGGTCCCCCAGGCCCTGGGCCTGCGCCCCGACCTGGTCACGGTGTGGCTCAACGTCAACGACATCCTGGCCGGCGTGCCCGCCCCCGACTTCGAGCGCGACCTGGGCAGCCTCGTCCGCCAGCTGCGGCGGGGCGGCGAGACCCGGGTGCTGGTGGCCAACACCCCTCCCCTCGACCGCCTCCCCGCCTACCTCGCC
>DATLGZ010000354.1:0-5546 GCA_035540235.1 Acidimicrobiales bacterium
CGAGCACACCCGGCAGCCCGCCCCCTCGACCCGCCGCAGGGGGAGCATAGAGCCGTTCGGGTTCCGGTTCTAGGCAGACGGCCTCGGTTTTCGCGGGTCGGTTGCCTGAAACAGATGGGGGGCGTCAGAACTGGCGCAGGAAGCGGATGTCGTTGGTGATGAAGTGGCGGAGGTCGTCGACGTTGTGGCGCATCATGGCGCAGCGGTCGATGCCGAACCCGAAGGCGAAGCCCTGCCACTCCTCGGGGTCGAGGCCCACGGCGGCGAACACGTTGGGGTCGACCATCCCGCAGCCGCCCAGCTCGATCCAGCCCGACTGCGAGCACACCCGGCAGCCCGCCCCCTCGCAGAAGATGCAGGTGATCTCGAACTCGGCCGACGGCTCGGTGAAGGGGAAGAACGACGGGCGCAGCCGGGAGTGGATGGTGGCGCCGAAGTAGGCCTCGGTGAACACCTCGATGGTGCCGGCCAGGTCGCCGAAGGTGATCCCCCGATCCACCACCAGCCCCTCGATCTGGTGGAACACGGGCAGGTGGCGGGCGTCGGGCGTGTCCCGGCGGTAGCAGCGGCCGGGCATGACCACGTAGATGGGCGGCGGCTGGGACTGCATGACCCGGATCTGCACCGGCGACGTGTGGGTGCGCAGCAGGGTCGACTCGGGCGCGCCCAGCTTCACGTACAGCGTGTCCCACATGCTGCGGGCGGGGTGGCCGGGCGGCATGTTGAGGGCCTCGAAGTTGTACCAGTCGGCCTCCACCTCGGGCCCCTCGGCCACCGAGTAGCCCATGCCCACGAAGATGTCCTCCAGCTCGTCGCGGGCCTGGGTGACGAGGTGGAGGTGGCCCCGGTTGTTGGTCCCGGTCACCTCGGTGAGGTCCATGCGCTCGGCCGCCAGCCGCCGCTCCCGCTCCTCGCCCTCCAGGGCGGCCCGGCGGGCGTCCACCGCGCCCTGGAGCTGGGCTCGCACCTCGTTGAGGCGGCGCCCCCGCTCCTTGCGCTCCTCGACGGGCAGGGCGCCCAGCTGGGAGCGCAGCGTGCCCAGCGGCGAGCGCCGGCCCAGCACGTCGGCCTCCACGGCCGCCAGCTCGCCCAGCGAGGCGGCCGCCGCCACCCGGGCCAGCCCGTCGGCCGCGATCGACTCGGGTTCGGCCACCGCCGTCACGACCCCAGCTCCGGTGGGGCCTCGGTGGGCAGCGTGAAGCGGAACACCGACCCCCGCCCCATCTCCGATTCCGCCACCAGCTGGCCGCCGTGAGCCTCGACCAGCCCCCGGCTGATCCACAGCCCCAGGCCCGACCCGGTGGGGCGGGTCTCGGCCCGGCGGAAGAACTTGGTGAACACCCGGGGCAGGTCGGACGGCGGGATGCCCTCGCCCCGGTCGGCCACCGCCACCTCGACCTTGCCGTTCAGGACCGCGCCGGCCACCATCAGCCCCTTGGGGCTGGCGTACTTGGCCGCGTTCTCCACGAGGTTGGTCAGCACCTGCTCCACCTTGTCAGGGTCGGCGAACGCACGGGGGAAGTTGTCGGGGAAGCGGACGTCGACCTCCAGCTCGGGCTCGGCCATCCGGACCTTCTCGGTGACGGTCTCGACCAGGGTGGGCAGGTCGACCAGCTGGCGGCGCAGGACGAGCCTCCCGCTCTCCAGGCGGCTGATGTCGAGCAGCTCGGTGACCAGGCGGGTGACCCGGTCGGCGTCGTGGTGGACCTGCTCCAGCATCATGCGCTTCTGGTCGTCCCGCAGCCGCTCCCACCGGTTGAGCAGCAGGCTGGTGTAGCCCTTGACCGACGTCAGGGGCGAGCGCAGCTCGTGGCTGACGGTGGAGATCACCTCGATGCCCTCCACCGGGGCCCGGCGGCGGGCGCCGTCGCGCAGCACCAGCACGGCCCCCGTGAGGCGGCCGTCGGCGTCGCGCTGGTAGCGCCCGGTGACGAGGGCGGTGACCTCCTTGCCCTGGGCGCAGCGCAGCTTCACCCGCTGCTCGGGGATGCGGGTCACGCAGCGGAGGCGGGCCGAGCGGTGCCACTCACCCGAGCACACCGGCTGGCCGTCGAGGCGGCGGGGATCGAGGGCGTCGGCGACGGGGCGGCCCAGCAGCTCCTCCCGGCTGTAGCCGGTCAGGGCGGCGGCCGCCTGGTTGACATCCCGCAGGCGGCGCTCGGCGTCGAGGTGGAGGACCGCGTCGGGGAGGGAGTCGGCGTCGATCAGCGGGCGACCCATTACGAGTTTCCCATTACGACTGTCCCATTACGAGTGTCCCATTACGAGTGTCCCATTACGAGTGTCGTTGCCGGGCCGCCTCGAAGCACAGCACGGCCGCCGCCATCCCGACGTTCAACGACTCGGCCCGGCCCACCATGGGGATGGTCACCAGCCCGTCCAGCGCACCCCGCACCGCCTCGGGCAGCCCGTGGGCCTCGTTGCCGAGCACTATGGCGGTGGGCACGGTGAAATCGACCGACGGGTATGCGTCCCCGCCCCCGGCGGCGGTGCCGAGCCGGCGCAACCCCCATGCGCCCACCTGCTCCAACACCTCCAAGACCTCTCCTCCGGCCACGATCTCGACGTGGAACACCGACCCGGCCGATGCCCGAACGCACTTGGGGTTGTAGACGTCGACTGTCCCCTCACAGCAGATTACCGCCCCCGCTCCGGAAGCTTCGGCGCTTCGCAGCACCGTGCCCAGGTTCCCCGGGTCGCGCACGTCGGCGCACACCACCACCAGGGTGGCCCCCGACACGGCGTCCAGGGGCACGTCGACCATGGGCGCCACCGCCATCACCGGCTGGGCCGTCACCGTGTCCGCCACCCGCTCGATCACCCCGGGCCCCATCCCGAACACCCGCACGCCGGCCGCCTGGGCTCGCCGCACGACCGGGTCGTCCAGCGCCGGGCCGGCGACGTACACGCCCTCCACGGCCACGCCCGCCCGCAAGGCCTCGCCCACCAGCTTGGCCCCTTCGACGACGAAGGCCCGCTCGGCGCGGCGGTAGGCGGGCTGGGCGAGCAACCGCCGCACCCGCTGGACCCGCTTGTGGCGAATGCCCAGCAGGTGGGGAGCGGGCACTACTCGGAAGCGGGCGAGGGCCCTCCGGCCAGCTTGACGAGGGCGGCGAAGGCGGCCGGGTCGGTGACGGCCAGGTCGGCCAGCACCTTGCGGTCGACCTCCACGCCCGCGGTGCGCAGCCCGGCGATGAACCGGCTGTAGCTGAGCCCGTTGGCCCGGGCCCCGGCGTTGATGCGCTGGATCCACAGCTGGCGCATGTCCCCCTTGCGGGCCCGCCGGTCGCGGTAGGCGTACTGGCCCGAGTGCATGAGCTGCTCGTTGGCCGCCCGGTAGCTGCGGCTCTTGTTGCCCCAGTAGCCGCGCGCCTGCTCGAGGACGGCGCGGTGGTGCTTCCTGCCGTGGACCGCGCGCTTCACCCTGGCCATTCGTCGCTCCCTTCCCTCGTGCCGGCCGGTGCGTTCGGGTGACGCCCGGCCGGCGGAACATCGCTGGGCGCCTTCTCGGCCCAGCGAGCACGTCACATCCCCAGCAGCCTCTTCGCCTGGGCGCGGTCGCCACCGAGCAGCTCCGCCTCCCGGGCCAGTCGCCGGGTGCGCTTGGTGGGCTTCTTCTCGAGGATGTGGCTGCGGAAGGCCTTGCGGCGCAGGATGCGGCCCGTGCCGGTCACCTTGAACCGCTTCGCCGCTCCCCTGTGCGTCTTCATCTTGGGCATCCGAGCTCCAGTGTCTGCTGGTCCAACCTGCGTTTCAGTCGGCCTCCGCCGCCTTCTCCTTGGGCTTGGCCCGTTTGTCGGGGGCCAGCACCATCACCATGTTCCTGCCGTCGAGCCGGGGCATGGCCTCCACCTTGGCCGGAGGGGCCAGCTGCTCGGCGATGCGGTCGAGGATGCGCTTGCCCAGCTCCGGGCGGGCCATCTCCCGGCCTTTGAACATGATCGTCACCTTCACCTTGTGGCCCTCGTCGAGGAAGCTGGACACCTTGCGGGTCTTGGTGTCGAAGTCGGCCTCGCCGATCTTGATGCGGTACTTCATCTCCTTGATCGGTGAGCTGCCGCTCTTCTTGCGTGACTCCTTGTCGCGCTGGGCGGCCTCGTACTTCCACTTGCCGTAGTCGAGGATCCGGCACACCGGCGGGTCCGCCAGGGGGGCCACCTCCACCAGGTCCATGTCCGCCTCGCGAGCGAGGTAAAGAGCCTCCGGTAGCGGCTTGATGCCCAGCTGCCGCCCATCGGCATCGACAAGGCGCACCTCACGCGCCCGGATACGGTCGTTGATCCTGAGGTCGCTCCCCTCCGGTCCGGCGATGCGGCATCCCTCCTTCCCACCACCCTCCCCGGCGGCGAGCTCGTAAGTTCGTGAATGAATCCCTTGGGACGCGAAGAAGGCGGACGTCGGGAAACGTCCGCCCCTGGCGGTCGACCGACCCGGCGCACCCGCAGTGAAGTGGCCGGGTGGGGGCCGCTAGGCCCCGCTTCCCTCTTCGGTTGTCGTTCTAGGGTAGCAGCATGAGCACGATCTGGACACCGTCGGGCGAGCGGCCCATCCGGCGTGAGCCCGAACCCGAACCGGCACGCCGCCCCTCCGGCCAGGGCATCGGCGAGGGCATCGGCGAGGGCATCGGCGAGGGCATGGGCGAGGTCTCCGAGGAGGAGCTGCGGGCCCACATGGCCGAGGTCCAGCGCCAGCTGCTGGCCACGCCCGCGTCGGTGGTCGTCGCCAACCACTGCATCGGGCTCTTCCAACTGGCCGTCCTCCACCTCGAGCAGCAACCACCCAACCTGGGCGAGGCCAAGGTCGCCATCGACGCCATGGGCGCCATCGTCGAGGGCCTCGGGGCCCGGCTGGGCCAGGAGGCGGGCCCCTTGCGGGACGCCCTCACCCAGCTGCGCCTCGGCTACGTGCAGCGCCAGCAGTCCGCCCCCAACCCCCCGCCCGCCGGGTGAGGGGCGGGCTGCGCCGCCAGCGCCTCCTCTCCGTCGCCGTCTCCCTGTTCCTGGGCCTGTTGGTGGCCGCCTGCGGGGACGACGGCGACGGCGGCACGGGGGCGGGCGCCACCCCCACCACCTCCTCGGTGCTCGAGGGCCGGGTGCAGCGTTACCCCGTCACCAGCGCCAACCACGTCCCCGGCCGGGTCGACTACCCCCAGACCCCGCCGGTGGGGGGCGACCACAACGCCGTCTGGCAGAACTGCGGCTTCTACTCCGAGCCCGTCGTCTCCGAGCTGGCCGTGCACTCGATGGAGCACGGGGCGGTGTGGATCGTGTTCCGCCCCAGCCTGCCCGCCGACCAGGTCGGCGTGCTGCGCCAGCTGGCCCGCCGGCCCTACGTCCTCGTCTCGCCCTGGCCCGACGAGGCCATCCCGTCGCCGGTGGTGGCGTCGGCGTGGGGCCTACAGCTGCGGGCCGACAGCGCCACCGACCCGGCGGTGGCCGCCTTCGTCCAGGCCTACGCCAACGGGCCCCAGACGCCCGAGCCGGGGGCGCCGTGCACGGGCGGGTTCGGCACGCCCGAGTGACGGCCGACACCGCGCCCCCCCCGCC
>DATLGZ010000355.1:0-3849 GCA_035540235.1 Acidimicrobiales bacterium
TGTGTGCATCTACCTGCTGGAGAGCTTGCACCTGGTGCGGCAGGCGGTGGAGGGAGCGGGCCTCGACCGCCGCGCCGGCCTCCTGGCCGACCAGGCGAGGCTCCTGCTGGAAGCGGCCGAGGCAGAGGCCGGCGGCGAGGATCGGGACCAGGTGCGCCGGGCATGGGAGAAACGGTTCGGCCCCGACCGACCGGGGCCGGAGGGCAAGGCTCGGGGCTAGGGCCCTTCAGGTGAGGGCGACCAGGCCGGCGGAGAGGCCGCTCATGGTGAGGACGATGGTGACGATGGCCACGAACATCGCCCGGTTCTGGGCCATCAGCTCGCCGCGGAGCGTCCCGATGACATCGAGGCGGCTCGCCTCGATGTCCTTGCGGACGAGGGCGAACTCGAGGCTGTTCTCGCGCTTGAACGCCTCCAGGTCGGTCCGGAGGGTGCCCACCTGGGCCTCGAGGTCGGTCCGCAGCAGGCCCACCTGGGCCTCGAGGTCGTGCCGGAGGGTGCCCACCTGGGCCTCGAGGTCGGTCCGGAGCAGGCCCATCTGGGCCTCGAGGTCGGTCCGCAGCAGGCCCACCTGGGCCTCGAGGTCGTGCCGGAGCAGGCCCATCTGGGCCTCGAGGTCGGTCCGGAGCAGGCCCATCTGGGCCTCGAGGTCGGTCCGCAGCAGGCCCACCTGGGCCTCGAGGTCGGTCCGCAGCAGGCCCACCTGGGCCTCGAGGTCGTGCCTGGTCGCCACGTCGGCCCAGCCCACCGGGGGGAGGTGCTCCATCAGGGTGTTGGCCGGCTCGGGGCCGAGGGCGTCCTCCAACCGGAGGTACAGCTCGTGCCGGGACCGCTCATCGATGCTCATGATCTCACCTCGCGTGCCATGACGTACGCGGGAGCGAGGTCGCCGCTCCGAGCCGGCGGGGAGGCTACCGGGGGGGTGCGACGCCCAGGGCCTCGCGGGCGAGGCACAGGCCGATGACGGTCTTGGCGTCGACCAGCTCGCCGGCGCGGATGAGGCGGGGCACGTCGTGCAGGGAGAGGTGCTCGACGGTCATGTGCTGCTCCTCCTCGCCCTGGGCCGACGCCGTGGCGGGCGTGAGGTCGCGGGCCAGGTAGACGTAGGACTCCTCGTCGCAGAAGCCCGGGGAGTTGAGGAAGCGGGCCAGCAGCTCGATGCGGCCGGCCCGCATGCCGATCTCCTCCTCCAGCTCCCGGGCCGCCGTCACCTCCGGGGGCTCGCCGTCCACGTCCCGCTTGCCGGCGGGGATCTCCAGGACGTCGCGCTCGACGGCGGCCCTGTACTGGCGGACCATGACCACGGTGTGGCCGTCGTCAAGCACGGGCACCACGTCGACCGCGCCGGGGTGGCGGACGACGTCGCGCTCGAACGTCGAGCCGTCCGGCCCCTCGAACGTGGCCTGGGCGACCGAGATCAGGCTGCCCGAGAAGACGGTGCGCTCAGAGAGCTTGCGGAACAGGTTCGACACGGAGCAGCCGGGGGGCGCGGGCGTCGGCCCGGGCCAGCGCCGCCCCCACGAAGGCGGCGAAGAGCGGGTGGGGGCGGTCGGGCCGGCTCTTGAACTCGGGGTGGGCCTGGGTGCCGATCCAGAAGGGATGGCTCTCGAGCTCCACGAACTCGACGAGGCGGTCGTCGGGCGAGGTGCCCGACGCCACCAGGCCGGCGTCCTCCAAGCGGCGGCGGTAGCGAGGGTTGAACTCGTAGCGGTGGCGGTGGCGCTCGTAGACGAAGGGCTCCCCGTAGGCGGCCGCCACCTGCGACCCGGGGCGCAGGCGGGCGGGGTACACACCCAGGCGCATCGTGCCGCCGTAGTTGACGACCTCACGCTGGTCGTCCATGAGGTCGATCACGGGGTGAGGCGACTCCGAATCGAACTCCGACGAGTTGGCGCCGGCCAGGCCGAGCACGTTGCGGGCGAACTCGATCACCATCGTCTGCATGCCCAGGCACAGGCCCAGGCAGGGGATGTCGTTCTCGCGGGCGAAGCCGGCGGCGGCGATCTTGCCCTCGATGCCCCGAGGCCCGAACCCGCCAGGGATCACGATGCCGTCGAGATGGCCCAGGCGGCCGCGGGTGAGCAGCCCCTCCACGTCCTCGGCCTGGACCCACTCCAGGTCGACGCGGGCCCCGTGCTCGAAGCCGCCGTGGCGCAGGGCCTCCACCACCGACAGGTAGGCGTCGGGCAGCACCACGTACTTGCCGATGAGGCCGATGCGCAACGGCGTGGTGGCGGCCTCGACCTTGGCCACCAGGCTGCGCCAGCCGTCGAGGCGCGCCGGGTGCTGGGCGGCGTCGAAGCGCAGGAGCCGGCACACGTAGGAGTCGAGGCCCTCGTCGTGGAGGACGAGGGGGATCTCGTAGAGGTTGGCGGCGTCGATGGCGCTGACCACCGCCTCCTGGGGGACGTCGCACAGCAGCGAGATCTTGCGCTTGAGCCCGTCGGAGATGGGGCGGTCGCTGCGGCAGACGATCACGTCGGGCTGGATGCCGCGGCTGCGCAGCTCGGTGACGGAGTGCTGGGTGGGCTTCGTCTTCTGCTCGCCCGAGGGCCCGATGTAGGGCACGAGCGTGACGTGGAGGTAGCAGACGTTGTCGCGGCCCACGTCCTTGCGGAACTGCCGGATGGCCTCGAGGAAGGGGAGGATCTCGATGTCGCCCACCGTGCCGCCCACCTCGGTGATCACCACGTCGACGTCGTCGGTGGCCACCCGCAGGATGCGGGCCTTGATCTCGTTGGTGATGTGGGGGATGACCTGCACGGTGACGCCCAGGTAGTCGCCCTTGCGCTCCTTGGCCAGCACCGAGGAGTAGATCGAGCCGGTGGTGGCGTTGGACTCCCGCTTGAGGTTCTCGTCGACGAACCGCTCGTAGTGGCCCAGGTCGAGGTCGGTCTCGCCCCCGTCCTCGGTGACGAACACCTCCCCGTGCTGGTACGGGTTCATGGTGCCCGGGTCGACGTTGATGTAGGGATCGAGCTTCTGAAGCGTCACCCGCAGGCCCCGGCTCTTCAACAGCCGGCCGAGGGAGGCCGCGGTGAGGCCCTTCCCGAGAGAGCTGGCAACCCCGCCCGTGACGAAAATGTGCTTGGTCACGGGAGACCATCCTACCGCCGGCGGCCGGGCGCGCCGCGGACCGGGCGCGCCGGACCGGGCGCCCGGTCCGGCTCAGGGGCGCTGGTCGCGGATGCGGGCCATCTCCTCCCGGTCGTCGGCGTTGAACTCCCGGGGCGGGCCGGTGCGGAACAGCTCGCCCATCGAGGGGCTCTCGATGGCCCAGTACATCACCGAGTCCTCCTGGTCGGTGTGGCCGGGGTGGTCGGGGTCCTCGTGGAACTCGCCCGCTCCCGTCAGGTTCACCAGGCCGAACAGGTGGCCCAGCTCGTGCACGGCCACCGAGACCTGGAAGGCGTCCACCGCCGCGAACCGGGGGAGCATGCGCTCCACCTCGCCGGGGAAGATGGCCATGGCGGTGGCGTGGAAGGCGGCGCCCGGCACCCCCTCCGCCTGGAAGCGCCCGGGGAGGACCAGGACGTGGACGGCCACCGTGTCGCCGCCCGAGGAGCGGTCGCGGTGCTGCTGGCTGGCGCCGAGCAGGTCCTCCAGCGACCAGACGTCGCGGCCGCCGTCGACGGAGCTGGTGACGACATCGACCCGCTGCTTCCCGCCGTGCTCGCGCAGCGCCTCCTCCATGGCGGCCACCGCCTCGCCCGCCAGCCGGGCCCCCCCGATCTGGTCGATCTCGAGAACCGCGTTGGGCACGTCGGGCGAGAGCAGCGCCCAGCCCAGGCTGCCCAGCTGCAGCCGGTCGGAGCGGGCCTCGAGCGGGGCCGGCTCCGCCGGGGGCGG
>DATLGZ010000356.1:0-3880 GCA_035540235.1 Acidimicrobiales bacterium
CGGTAGGGCGGTGCCGGACGAAAGGTCGACAAGAACGTCTGGCTCGGGACGCCGCAGGGGATCAAGGGACGTCGCCGGTTGGAAGGCGCGCCGGTCGCAGACGCGAACGTAGCCCCGCAGAACCTCACGGGGCTACGCGACGCGTGCTGGGTGGAACTACGGGCGGCCGGGCACGTTGGCCGGGATACGGCCGGCGGCGGGGGTGTTGTTGGCGGTCGCGACACCGGCCGAGCCCTGCGAGCCGGCGCCGGAGGCCACGGGGACCGAGGTGGGGACGTTGCCGGCGGCGGGGGTGCTGCCGGCGGTGCCCAGCCCGGTGGAGGCCTTCGAGCCGGCGTCAGCAGCCGCAGCGGGCAGGGAGGTGGGGACGCGACCCGCGGCGGGGGTCTGGTTGGCCCGGTCGAGGCCGGTGGCGCCGGTGTTGGCCCCCACACTGACATCCGAGCCGTTGGTGCCGGCCCGGGCCTTGGCCGCGACGCTGACGGCCTTGCCGTCGACGCCGGGAGTGCCGTCGGCACCCGTGGCGTCAGCGCTCACGGTGGCGCCCACGACGGCGCGGTCGTTGGCTGCGTCCGGGAAGGTGAACGGGGTGGCCGTGGCCACCACGGTGGCCACTGCGTGCTGGGCGGGGGCGGGGAGCACCCCAGCGGCGCCGGCGGCGGTGGTGCTGGCCGCGGCCAGGGTGACGCCCATGCCCGCCTTGGCCGCCATGCCCAACCCGGCGAGCTTGGTGACGAGTCCGGCCAGGAGTTCGCTGATAAGCATCTTCTTCTTCCTCCACTTCGGTAGTCCGGCCGCCTGCGGCGCAGGCCCGGTGACGTTGCTCGCTGCCGTCGCCGGCAGGTCGCCCTTTTCGGAGGAGAAGCCCCGGGCCACCAACATGGCCAGCGCCGGCTTCATTGCCGGCGCTGGCCCGCTGGAGGCCTCTTCCACGTCCTCGACGAAAGAAGGCAGCCAGTCGAAACCGGACTCAGCGGATGTAGCTCCGCTCAGGAGGGCCTCGAGGGCTCGATCGTCATGGGTGGGAACAGGCATCTCATCCACGTCATCGCCCGTTTCCGCCCGAGCGATACTGGCTGGGCCGAGAATCTCCCACCACACCCGCAACTCACGCCCGGTCCCATACTCCAGGCGGTATGCGGCTGCTCGGTCGGGCGAGCGGTCAGCCTTAACGTCGGGCTTGTGGGGCGACGACCGGAGGGATAGTGCTGGTCCGAGCCGGTTGACCGGCTCGGTCGACCGGCGTGGTGGACAGAGGGCTGCTCCCTCCAGCCCCCGGCGGTGCCACTCCCACCGGCGGCAGGGGTCCGAGGGGGACCGAAGGTGCGCCCGGGGTCTGGCGACCCTGGTCGGCGCCCGGGCCGGGAGGCTGGCCAGCGCCGATTCCTGGGGGGACGGAGGGACCTGGGGTCGCCGGCTTGGTGGTCGCCGGCTGGTCGGACGTCACGTCCTGGCCGGGCGGAGTCTCAGCTGGCCGTGCGGGCGGCATGGTGGACACCGGCGGGTCGGGGATGCCCTCGGGGCCACTCTGCTTCCGGGCCGGTTCGGGCAGCTCGAAGGGAGTGACCGCCTCGACCACCCACGCCACTGCTCGCATAGCCGGTTCGGGAAGGGTACCGGTCGTGCCCGCCACCGAAAGGGCGACGGCAGCCACTGCGGCGGCAGCTGCGATTCCAACCGCCGGCCGCAGTCGCCGAAACAGCGGGATGACGTTGTCGCTACGGCCGGCGCTGGCCGGCGGGGCCGTCACCGTCCTGGACTGGCGGAAGGGGCTCGCCGGGAGAGGCTGCGTCGCGCCGGGCGGTGGGGCTGCCTCGGCGCCCGGCTCGCCCAGGAAGGCACGGAGGGCGGTACCGGGCTGGGGAGCCGGCCCGCTGGCTGCGGTCATGACCTGGTCAACTAGACGGACCAGAGCCTGGTCCTGTTCCCAGGCGTCATGGGCGTCGCCGAGGAAGAACGCTCGATGGCCTCGTCGGGTAGCTCGGTCATTCCCATGTCACCTACGTCATCGCCGGGGCGGGTCACAGCGATACCCCCTCACGCTCGATCAGGCGGCGGATGGCGGCCAGGGCCCGGCGCTGGAGGGCCTTGACCGCGGCGGACGACTTGTCCAGGGCCTCGGCGGCCTGCTCGACGGTCATGGCCGACAGCATGCGCAGCAGCAGGACGTCTCTCTGGTCGGGGGCCAGACGGTCGCAGAGCCTGCGTACGCGCTCGACACTCAGGCGGCGCAGCACCTCGTCCTCGACGTCGCCGCTGGCGCCGGCCTGCTCCGGGGCCTCGTCGTCGGACATCTGTGGCCGCCGGGACGCGCTCCGCCGTTCGTCGATCAGGCGGTGATGAGCGATGGTGAACACCCAGGAGCGGAACTGGCCCTCGTCGCCCGTGAAGGACCCCAGGGCGGTGAACACATTGAGGAAGACCTCGTTGGTCAGGCCCTCAGGGTCGGAGGCGCCCTGCATACGCAAGTAGCCCACCACCGACGGAGCGTACGCCCGGTAGAGGCGGTCGAACGCCCAAGCGCCGCCCGACTGGGCGGCGGTGAGAACCGATGGGAATGCCTCGCCGATGCGGGTGGGGCGCTGCCCTCGAGGGGTGCCACGTTCGTTATGGACCACCGACCCCATTCCTCCAGTCGTACCTACCCGATCACCGCCGCTTGGACGCGCACGAGGCCCCGCACCGTTGCGGGGCCTCGTGACGCCGAGGGTGTGCGGCGGCTCAGTTGGAGCGGCCGACCATGCCCTTGACGAACGGCGGGATGTGCGCGCCACCGGGGGTCTGAGTGGCGGCATCGATGCCCGTGGCCGCAGCGGCGGCGGCCGGCGGCAGGTTCGCCGGCGGGGCGACGGGCAGAGCGCTGGCGGGCGGGCCGGGCACGACCGCCGGCACGCGGTCAGCTGCGGGGGTCTGGCGGGCCACGTCGAGGCCGTTCTGGGCGGCGCCGGCGGCGGGCCGGGTGGCGACGGGCACGGATACGGGCACGTTGGCCCCAGCCGGAGTCTGCCTGGCGGTGTCGAGGCCCGCCTGGGCGCCGGTGCTGGACTGGCCGCTGGGGGCATCGGCTGCCACGTTCAAGCCGAGGTCGGCCTGGGCAGCGGGAACACTCGGAACCTGGACCTCGATGCCGGCGGGGGCGCCGGGGTTGACGACGGGGGCCACGGTGACGACCCCGGCGGTGGCGATGGTGGCGGCGGCGATGCCGGTGCCGACCTTGGCGGCCAGGCCGAGGCCGGCCAGCTTGGCGGCGATTCCGCCGAGAAGTGCGGTGATCATGTGTCTGTCTCCATTTCGGTAGGCCGGCCACCTGCGCACGCAGGCCCGGTGACGTTGCTTGCTGCGTCGCCGGCAGGTCGCCCCTTCGGTGGAAGCACCGCTCGTGTGGCGTCTCACCTCCGTCATCGCCGGACCGGGGACAAGCGATACCCCCTAGGCCAAGTTTCTTTTCGCGACTTCACCGCGGTGTCCAGCGCCGAGATGGGCGGCGATCTTGGCGAAGCGGACGGTGGGTCCTCAACCCGTGGCGGCGGGCCGCCGATAAGCGCTCTACGACTCTTCTGAGGAGACTTCACCCGTCATGCGCAAGATCTGTATCGCCGGCGTCGTGTTCACGGCCATCCTGGCCTTCCCCGGCGTCAGTGGCGCCGCCCCCTCAACCCCGGCACCCGGGGCGGGACGTCCGAATGCCTACATCGTGGTGCTGAAGGACGGGATCGACCCGAGGGGTGCCGCCGACGACCACGCCCGGCGCCTGGGCGCCGAGGTGGGTCATCTCTACCGGGCCGCCCTCAACGGCTACGCCGCCCGCATCCCCGCCGGGCGGCTGGCCGAGCTGCGGGCCGACCCCCGAGTGGACTACGTGGAGGCCGACGGTGCGGTG
>DATLGZ010000357.1:0-3233 GCA_035540235.1 Acidimicrobiales bacterium
CCCCCGACCCCTCCAGCCACGACCCCCCGTAGATCGAGCAGGCGCTCACCACCAGGTCGGCCAGGATGGAGACCTCGCTGGGGGCGGCGGGCACGAAGGCCAGGTAGCGGGGGAAGTCGGTGGACAGGCACGCCGGCTCCAGCACCTCGGTGAACAGCCGCAGCGCCTGCCACGCCCCGATGCCGGCGGCCGTGATCGTGCGGCCGGCGGACGCGTCGAGGGCCTCGGGCGACTGGGGCCGACCGAGGGTCACGCCACCCGGTCCGGCGTCGGCCCCGGCCCGGCGGCGGGCGAAGGCGAACACGGCGGCGGCCAGCTCCTCGAGGGCGGGGTCGAAGCGGTGCATGGCGTCCACCGTGGCCCCCTCAGCCGGTGATGGCGGAGAACCGCTCCTGGAGGCGGTCCTCGTCGGCGGTCTCGAGGCCGGACCAGAAGTAGAGGCGGCGGCGGGTCTCGTCGTCGGGGAAGAGGATGGGGTTGGTGGCCAGGCGGGCCGCCTCCCCGCCCGCCCGGGCCAGGGCGTCCCGCACGCCCAGCACGGGGCTGATGTACTGCACCGCCTCGGTGAGCACGGCGGCGTTGGCCGGGTCGTAGAAGAAGTTCATCCAGTCCGCCGCCGCCGCCCGGTTGGCCGCGCCCCGGGGGATCACCATGGAGTCGAACCAGCGGATGCCGCCCTCGACTGGGATCACGAAGCGGATGTCGGGGCGCTCCCGCTGGAGCTGGATGATGTCGCCCGACCAGGCCAGGCAGGCGGCGAAGCTGCCGTCCCGCAGGGCGTCGACGAACTCGTTGGCGGTGAAGGCGGCCACCTGGCGGTCGCCCACCGCCGCCTCCAGCCGGTCGAGGGCGGCATCGGCGGCCCGCACCGTGGCGCGGGAGGGGTCGGCGCCCTGGGTGAGCATGACCAGCGCCACCGTCTCCCGCATCTCGCTCACCATGCCCACCCGCCCCCGGAGGGACGGGTCGAACAGGTCGGCCACCGCCCGCACCTCGCGGCCCCCGGTGAGAGCGGGGTTGTAGGCGATGCCGGTGATGCCCACCTGCCAGGGCATGTGGTAGCGGGCGCCCCGGTCCCAGGGCATGCCGAGGAAGGCGGGGTCTACGTTGACGTGGTTGGGCACCCGCTCGATGGGCACCGGCTCGAGCCAGTCCCGCTCCAGCATGCGCTCCACCGCCCAGTAGGTGGGGACGACGACGTCGTAGCCCGTGGGCCGGCCCCGCCCCAGCGTGGGCTCGAAGACGTCGGCGAACGCCTCCTCGTTGCCGTTGTACTCCTCGGTGTACTCCACCTCGATGCCGGTCTCGGCCGCGAACAGGTCGACCAGGTCGGGGTCCACGTAGTCGGGCCAGTTCAGCACCCGCAGCCGCCCGTCCCCCAGGCCGGGCAGCACCCGCTGGTCGTCCCGGCGCGTGCAGCCCAGGGCGGCGCCGGCCATCAGGGCGGCCGACGCCCCCAGGAACCGCCTCCTCGTCAGCACCGCGCCCCCCTCACCGGTACTCGTTGATCCGGAGCTGGAACCCGAGGAGGGCGGCAGCGGCCGCCCCCAGCGGCAGGAGGAGGGCCACCACGGGCAGGAAGCGCAGGCGGTCGCCGGCGTCCTGGAGCCCGCCGAGGAACTGCGACCGGTTGTCGCTCAACACCGACTCGACCGAGAAGTTGAACCCGTTGAAGGTGGAGCTTCCCGGGCCCACTGCGATGGCCCGGCGGGCGTCGGCGTCGGCGGCCGCCCGCATCTCGGCCACCGTCTCGGCGTAGCGCTGCCACCGCACCAGCATCGCCGCCACCGCCGCCCGCTCGCGGGGGGAGTCGGCCCGGGCGGCGGCGTCGGCCAGCAGGCCCGCGGACGCCAGCGGCCGGCCCTGGCGGGCGGCCTCCACGTCGGCGGGCGTGACCGCCGCCGCCAGCAGCTCGGCGGCGGCCCGGTCGGCGTTGGCCCGGCGAGCGGCGTCGTTGGTGATCAGGGCCACGGTCTGGTCGGCCTTGGCCCGGAAGCCGGTGGACTGGATGCGAGCGGTCAGGGCGATGGAGTCGTAGCCGAACTCCCGGGCCTGCGCCAGGTCGTCCCCGGAGCGGGCGTTGGCCACCACCAGCCAGGCCGCCGCCGCCACCGCCGCTCCCGTGGCCACCACCAGCGGCACGTTGAGCAGCCGCCGGCTCATCCTGGTCACCGCCCGCTGGGCGGCCACCAACGTCCCCACCGCGACCAGGGCCACGGCCGCCGCCACCAGCACGCCCGCGTCCCGGCCCGCCTCGTCGCGGCCGAAGCGCTCCTGGGTGATCCGGGTGAGGGCGCTCACCTCGCCGGCCACCACCGCGCCCAGGAGGTCGAGCGCCTCGACCAGGTAGGCCTCGGCCCCCGCCACCCCCGCCCGGTTGGTGGCCCGGGCCGCCTCGACCAGCCCCGCGTACCGGGTCACCTGGACCGAGACGTTCTTGAGCGACCGGTGGGCGGCGTCGTCGTCGCCCACGAGGGACGACACGTCCTCCAGCTGGGCGTTGGCCCGGGCCAGGGCCTCCTCGTACAACCGGCGCTGCTCGGGGTCCTCCTGGCGGCCGGAGAGGAAGGCGGCGCTGGCGGCGGCGTCGGCCTCGGCCAGGCTGGCGACCAGCTGCTGGGTGGCGACCAGCACCGGCCCGCTGTTCTGCCGAATGCCGTCGGTGGCCGACTGGAGGGCGGTGGCAGCGGCCGTGCCCACCAGGGCCAGGGCGACCAAGGCGGCAGCCACCGTCCCCGACCACAGGCGGTAGCGCCCGGGAGTGGTGCTCCCCAGCACCCTCAGGCGGCCGAGCAACCGCTTCAACTGCGCTTGAGGGTGATGCGGGTCCACGCCCCCAGCAGCAGCTGGTCGCCGTTGAGCAGGGGCTGCTCCTCGCCCGGGGCCAGCGGGCCGCTGACGCCGCTCACCCGGGTGCCGTTGGTCGAGCCCTGGTCGATCACCACCCAGGTGTCGTCGGGCCGGTGGCGCAGCACGGCGTGGCGGCGGGACACGCCCGGGTCCTCGGGCGGGGCGCCCAGGTCGACGTCGGGGTAGACGCCGCGGCTGTCGCTGCGGCGGCCGATGAGCACCTCGGCCGACCGGAGCGGCACCTCGCGGGGCGAGGCCCCCGCCGGGAAGGGCAGGGCCACCTGGGTGCTCTCGTTCCCCTCGAAGAACGACCGGTCGGCCTCGATGAGCAGCGACCAGCCCGCCGGCGCGCCGGCGGGCTGGTCGCTGCTCATCGAGGCCGA
>DATLGZ010000358.1:0-1594 GCA_035540235.1 Acidimicrobiales bacterium
CGACGAGACCCAGAAGCTCAACACCATCGGCCAGACCGCTGAGGACATCCAGCGGGCGGCCCAGAACCTGTCCGGCCAGGCGCAGACGATCATCGACGTGTCGGGGTCCATCGACCGCACGGTGAGCGGCATCCTGGGCAATGCCCAGGAGATCAACGCCACCGCCAAGTCGATCAACTCGACGGTCGCCGCCCTGCTCCCGGTCGTCCAGACCATCCACGGTGACGAATCGCTCGACACCCGCACCGGCGGCGTCGCCGCCATCAACAAGCGGGTGGAGACCGCCGCTCCCATCGTGGGCGGCATCTCCAAGGACCTCGAGCTCGTCTTCGGCCAGGTGGGCCAGGCCGGCCCCGGGGGCCTCGGCCCCGCCAGCCTGAACACCATCCGCAACCACGCCAACTCGATCAACTGTGCGCTGACTGACCCCAGCGGTGGCCTCCTCGGCACCGTCGGGGGCCTGCTGAACACCCTCCTCGGTGGCCTGCAGGGCGCACCTCCGGGCTGCAACATCATCTAGTCCGGAGCTGACACCTCGAACGAGGGCGGCGACCCATCCGGGTCGCCGCCCTCGTCGCGTCCGACGCCCGGCGGCACCCACCCCCCGCGTACCGGTCACCGTTCGCGTCGCCCGGGCGCTGTTCCGGTGACCAGGACGCGTGGAGTTGCGGGCTACGGCGGTGCGTGCGGACGACCCGCGCACCCCACCCCCCGCGTACCGGTCACCGTTCGCGTCGCCCGGGCGCTCTTCCGGTGACCAGTACGCGGGGGTTGGTTCGGGGTGGGGTTCCCGCGCGTGGCGGCCCGCCCGGAGATCAGCCGACGGTGGTGGGCGGGGTGGTGGTGGTGACCCGCGGGGTCTCGGCCACGAAGCTCTCGGCGATCTGGTCGAAGATGCCGGCCTGGCGGGTGAAGTTGTCGGTGGGCACCGACTGGAACACCAACGAGAACATCCGCAGCCCGTCGAAGATGAAGTAGTGGGCGTGGATGCCCTGGTTGCGGGTGATGTCGTCCTCGAACGTGTAGAGGTAGTAGTACGCCAGGCGGTTGTTCACCAGCACGAGCTGCTCCTGGATGAGCTTGTTGCGCTGGTCGCCGAACACGACGGCGTCGGTGACGGCCTTGAAGTTCTGGATGTTCTGCTGGGTGGCCTCGGTCTGGATGGGCAGGACTCGAACCCAGAAGCCGTCTGTGCTGGGCGGGTTGATGGCGACGGCCAGGCGTATGTCGCTGGCGGGCGGCACGTACCGCAGCCACGTCTTGGGGTATCGCAGCGAGAAGCCGGCGTCGTCGTCGCGGTAGCCCTGGAACTCGCTCTCGGCCAGGGTGGGCGGTGTGCGCACCGAAGTGGGCGGGGCGACGCTCCCGCCCGCCTGCTCGCCCCGGTTTAGGGCCGGGCGGCTCAACACGAAGGCGAGCACGGCCACGGCCACGATCGTGACGGTGAGGACGCTGAGGACGATCACCTGGCGGCGAGTCTTGTCGGGCGGGGGCTCAGCGTCACCTGAGGGCGCCCCCGCGGGCGCCGGTGCCGCCGGCCTGGTCGTGGCCTGGGCCCGCCGCCGGGCCGCCACGGAGCGGGGGCGCCCTCAGG
>DATLGZ010000359.1:0-2948 GCA_035540235.1 Acidimicrobiales bacterium
GCCGGTGGCCGCCGGCGCCGGATCAGGGAACGGCCCGGCGTGAGGCGGCCCCGGATGAGGGGACGGCGGCTGCGGGCGGCGGCGGCGGCGGCCGGGGCGGCGGTGGCGCTGGCCGCCTGCGGCGTGCCGATGGACGACAACGCCCGCCGCATCGCCGACCGCGACGTGCCCTTCGGCCTGCTTGACCGGCCCCCCTCCACCACCACCAGCACCACGACAGCCGCCGGCCGCTGACGCCGGCAAACCGTCGTCTAACCGCAATCTCTTCGTCCTGCCGCTGTCGCATCGCTCCGCGACGATCGCGAGGTCCACAATAGGGAGGAGTACGCGGTATGACGCTTCGTAAGTGGGTGGCCGCCGCTGGGACGGCCATGGGCGTGGTGCTGACGGTGGCGGCAACCGCCTGGGCGTGCGTGTCGGGCCCGGCCGTGAACCTGTCCACCACCACCGTGAAGGCGGGCGACGAGGTGATGGTGACGGGGACGGGCTTCCGCCAGCCCCACCCTGTCGACGTCCGGTTCAACGCCCTCGACGGGCCGGTGCTGGCCACCTTCGACGCGCCGGGCAGCGACCGCTCCATCGCCGGCACGGTGACCATCCCGCCCGGGACGGCGGCGGGCAACTACGTGCTGATCGTGTCGCAGTCGGGGCCTGACGGCTCCCTGTCTCAGCTTCCCATCCGAGCCCTCGTCACCGTCACCGGCCCGTCGGGTGAGATGCCGGTCGTGGGCGCCAGCCTGAGCCAGTCCTCCGAGGCCCGGCCGGTGGGCCTGGTCGAGGCCAACAACGACATCGCCGGCAGCACCCTGGCCCTCATCTTCCTGGGCGTCGCCGGCGCCGGCATGTTCCTCGCCGGCATGGCCGCCCTCCTCGCCGGTCGCCGGAGCCAGGCCGACACCCCGGTGGCGGCCCGGGCCCGCTCCTAACCCCAGCCCCCCACCGCCTCTTCGTTTGGGGGCCTCTGCGCTTGGGGGCGCCGTGCTCACCGGCATGTGAGCTCGGCGCCCCGCAAGCGCGTAATCAGCCTCGCGTCAGCCCAGCACCATCCCCGCGCCGGCGGTGGCGTTGGTGGCCTCGTCCACGAGGATGAACCGACCGGTGACGCGGTTGCGGGCAAAGGGGTCGACCACCACCGGGACCGACGTGCGCAGCGACACCTCGCCGATCTCGTTCATGGCCAGCGAGCCGGCCGGCCGGTGCTCGAGGGCGTCGAGGTCGAGGCGGTCGTGCACGGCGGTGACCACCGCCCGGGCGCGGCGGCTGGTGTGCTTCAGGGCGTAGCGGCGGCCGGCCGCCAGCGGCTGGTCGGCCATCCAGCACACGGTGGCCCGCAGCTCCTGGGTGACCGACGGCCGCCCCGGCTCACCCGCTCCCACCAGCATATCGCCCCTGCCCACGTCGAGGTCGTCGGCCAGGCTCACGCTGACCGACTGGGGCGGGAAGGCCTCGTCGAGCCAGCGCTCGTGCTCGTGCACGGCCGTGACGGTGGTGCGATGCCCCGCCGGCAGCACCACCACCTCGTCACCCGGCCGCAGCACCCCACCCGCCAACTGGCCGGCGTAGCGGCGCTCGTCGTGGTGGCCGCCGTCGCCGGCCAGGATCACGTACTGCACGGGCAGGCGCAGGTGCTCGTAGTCGTGGGAGGACGCCACCTCCAGGCCCTCCAGGTACTCGAGCAGGGCGGGACCGTCGTACCACGGCATGAAGGCCGACCGGTCGACCACGTTGTCGCCCCGGAGGGCCGACAGCGGGATGGCGGCGTAGTCGGCGATGCCCAGCCGCTCCGCCACCTCGGCGAAGTCGAGGGCGATGCGGTCGAACACCGCCTCCTCCCAGGCCACCAGGTCCATCTTGTTGATGGCCAGCACCACGTGGGGGATGCGCAGGAGGGCGGCGATGGAGGCGTGGCGGCGGCTCTGCTCCAGCACGCCCTTGCGGGCGTCGACCAGCACCACGGCCACGTCGGCGGTGGACGCCCCCGTGACCATGTTGCGGGTGTACTGCACGTGGCCGGGCGTGTCGGCCAGAACGAACGTCCGCCGGGGCGTGGCGAAGTAGCGGTAGGCCACGTCGATGGTGATGCCCTGCTCCCGCTCCGCCCGCAGCCCGTCGGTGAGCAGGGCGAGGTTGACGTCGTCGAGGCCCCGCCGTTGCGAGTCCCGCTCCACCGCCGCCAGCTGGTCCTCCAGGATCGACTTGGAGTCGTACAGCAGCCGGCCGATGAGCGTGCTCTTGCCGTCGTCTACCGACCCGGCGGTGGCGACGCGCACCAGCCCGGCCCGGGATATCTCGTCAGCGCTGCTCATCCCGGGCTGCTCATCCCGGGCTGCTCATTCCGGGCGGCGCCAGGCTCAGAAGTAGCCCTCGCGCTTGCGGTCCTCCATGGCCGCCTCCGAGAAGCGGTCGTCGGCCCGGGTGGCGCCCCGCTCGGTGATGCGGGTGGCGGCCACCTCCTCGATGATCTCCTCCACCGTCGTCGCCGCCGAGCGCACCGCGCCGGTGCAGCTCATGTCGCCCACCGTGCGGTAGCGGACGAGGGCGTCCTCCTCGACCACCTCGCCGGGCTGGGGCATGACGGGGCCGCCCACCGCCAGCAGCATGCCGTCGCGCCCCACGACCGTGCGGCGGTGGGCGAAGTAGATGCTGGGCAACTCCAGCCGCTCCCGGGCGATGTACTCCCACACGTCCAGCTCGGTCCAGTTGGAGAGGGGGAAGGCCCGGATGTGCTCGCCCTTGCGGATGCGGGCGTTGTAGAGGTTCCACAGCTCGGGCCTCTGGTTCTTGGGCAGCCACTGGCCGAAGTCGTCGCGGAAGCTGAGGATGCGCTCCTTGGCCCGCGCCTTCTCCTCGTCGCGCCGGGCGCCGCCGAAGGCGGCGTCGAAGCCGTGCTCCTCCAGGGCCCGCAGGAGGGTGACGGTCTGGAGCCGGTTGCGGCTGGGCTGGGGACC
>DATLGZ010000360.1:0-6993 GCA_035540235.1 Acidimicrobiales bacterium
CTGATCATCGGCTTCGGCATCAACTACGCCGCCCTGGGCGCCTTCCTGGCCGCCGTCATCCTCACCGGCCAGCTCATGGCCGTGTTCCTGTCCAACGCCGGGGGGGCGTGGGACAACGCCAAGAAGTTCATCGAGGACGGCAACTACGGCGGCAAGGGGTCTGACGCCCACAAGGCGGCCGTGATCGGCGACACCGTGGGCGACCCGTTCAAGGACACCGCCGGTCCCGCCCTCAACCCGCTGATCAAGGTCATGAACCTGGTCTCGCTGCTGGTGCTGCCGGCGGTCATCGCCCTCCAGGACAACGACCCCGCCCGCCTGACCATCGCCGCCGTGGCCCTGGTGGTGCTGATCGCCGCCATCGCCTTCTCCAAGCGCAAGACCGAGTCGCTGATCACCCCCGTCCCCGCCGTCGACGGCCAGCCCGACGCCTTCCGCCCCGGGGTGGAGACGGTGCCGGGCCCCGCCGAGCGGTAGCGGCCAGCGGCCGGGCGCGCCGGGGGCGGCGGCGGCGGCAATCCCGCTGGCCCTCCCGGCCGTACGTGAGGGTGTGAGACGACGGGGACGGGTGGGGGCGGCGCCCCCCGTACCGGCCTGCTCGCCGTCGCCGTCCCCGCCGGTGGGCAGTCGGCCGCCCCGGCGGTCACGGTGGCCAGGGCCACCAACGACCGGCTGGGGGCGATCCTCGTGGACGGATCGGGGCGCACGCTCTACACGTTCGACCGCGACACCGCCGGCGACGGCTACGACACCTTCACCGCCAGCGCCTGCACGGGGGCGTGCGCCCAGACCTGGCCGCCGCTGCTGCTCCCGGCGGGCACACCCCGGCCCGTGCCCGGGCCCGGGGTCGCCGGCCTCAGCATCTTCCCCCGGGACGACGGCGGGGGGAACCAGGTGGCGGTGGGCGGCCGCCCCCTCTACCTCTACGCCGGCGACACCCGCCCGGGCGACGTCAACGGCGACGGGGTGGGCGGCGTCTGGCACGTGGCCAAGGGCTAGGCGCCCGGGCCCCCCCACCGGGGGCGCGGGGGCCGCCTGTACCGTGTCCCGGCCGCCCCGGCACCGTGGCGGTGCCCCGGCCCCCTCGACTCCCTGGTGATGACCTTCCTCCCTGCCGCCATCCCGCCGCCGCCCGGCGTGGGCATCGACCTCGGGCCGTTCACGCTGCGGTTCTACGGGCTGGCCATCGCTCTCGGCGTGCTGGCCGCGGTGTGGCTGGCCCGCCGCCGCTACGCCGGCACGGGGGGCGACCCGGCCGTGGTGGACGGGGTGGCCATGTGGGCGGTCGGGGCCGGGCTGCTCGGCGCCCGGGCCGGTTACGTCCTGCCCCGCCTCGACCAGTTCACCGGCGACCCGCTCAGCGCCCTCGCCGTGTGGGAGGGCGGCTTGACGTTCTTCGGGGCCCTCGCCGGCGGGGTGGTGGGGGCGTGGTGGGCGCTGCGCCGGCGCGACGTGGCCCTCGCCGTGTTCGTGACGGTGGCGGCGCCGGCGGTGCCCCTGGCCCAGGCCATCGGCCGGTGGGGGAACTACTTCAACCAGGAGCTCTACGGCCGGCCCACCGAGCTGCCGTGGGCTCTGCGGGTCGACCCGGAGCACCGGGTCGCCCCTTACGAGGCGTTCGAGACCTTCCACCCCACCTTCCTCTACGAGTCGCTGTGGAACCTGGCCCTGGTGGCGGTGCTGCTGTGGGTGGAGCGCCGGTACCGCCTGCGCCCGGGCGGCCTGTTCTTCGCCTACCTCGTGGGCTACGGGGTGGGACGGTTCTGGATCGAGCTGCTCCGGGTGGACACCGACTTCCGGATCGTGGGCCTGAGCCGCAACAACCTCAACGCCCTGGTCATCGTGGCCGTGGGCGCCGCCGGCCTCTGGTGGTCGAGCCGCCGGCGGGAGCCGCCGCCCGCCCCCGCCGGCGGCGACCAGGAGGGGGCCGGCTCGGTGGAGCCAGCGGAGGGCGACGCCGAGCGGTGACCGGAAACCGGGCCGGGAGGCACCCCTCTGGGGCCCCGTCCCGGGCCCGGGACCGACGGGGGCGGGTTGACAGGCACCCTTGCCCTTGCCCAACCTTCCCGCTCCATCGGCTAGGAAGGAAACGTGGCCAAACCGCTTGTCATCGTCGAGTCCCCCGCCAAGGCGAGGACAATCGCCCGCTACCTGGGCGGCGACTTCGTCGTGGAGTCGTCGGTCGGCCACATCCGCGACCTGCCCCGCAAGCCCGACGAGATCCCCGCCGCCTACAAGGGGGAGTCGTGGGCCCGCCTGGGGGTCGACGTCGACAACGGGTTCAAGCCGCTCTACGTCCTCATGCGGGAGAAGAAGGACGTGGTGGCCAACCTCAAGCGGCTGCTCAAGGAGTCCGACGAGCTCTACCTCGCCACCGACGAGGACCGCGAGGGGGAGTCGATCGCCTGGCACCTGCTCGAGGTGCTCTCCCCGCCGGCCCGCGTGCCGGTGAAGCGCATGGTGTTCCACGAGATCACGCCGGCCGCCATACGCGACGCGGTGGCCAACCCGCGCGACCTCGACCGCCGCCTGGTCGACGCCCAGGAGGCCCGCCGCATCCTCGACCGCCTGTTCGGCTACGAGGTGTCGCCCGTGCTGTGGAAGAAGGTCCTGCCCCGGCTGTCGGCGGGCCGGGTCCAGAGCGTGGCCACCCGCATCCTGGTCGAGCGGGAGCGGGCCCGCATGCGGTTCACCGCCGCCGGCTACGCCGACGTGGCCGGCACCTTCGAGAAGGACGGGGAGCGGTTCGAGGCGACGCTCGTCTCCCTCGACGGCACCCGGTTGGCCACCGGCCGGGACTTCGACGAGACGGGGAACCTGAAGACCGCCGCCGCCGCCCCGCCGCGGCTGCTCGACGTCCCCGCCGCCCAGGGGCTGGTGGAGCGGCTGGAGGGGGCCGACTTCTCGGTGCGCTCCACCGAGGAGAAGCCCTACAAGCGCACGCCCTACGCCCCCTTCATGACCTCGACGCTCCAGCAGGAGGCGGGGCGCAAGCTCCGGTTCTCGGCGGCCCGGGCCATGAGCGTGGCCCAGCGCCTCTACGAGAACGGCTACATCACCTACATGCGCACCGACAGCACCACCCTGTCGGACACCGCCATCGCCGCCGCCCGGGCCCAGGCGGCCCAGCTGTACGGGCCGGAGTACGTCCCCGCCCAGCCCCGGCGCTACGAGAAGAAGGTGCGCAACGCCCAGGAGGCGCACGAGGCCATCCGCCCCGCGGGCGACACGTTCCGCACGCCCGAGCAGGTGGCGGGGGAGCTGAAGGGCGACGAGTTCGCCCTCTACGACCTCATCTGGAAGCGCACGGTGGCCTCCCAGATGGCCGACGTGCGGGGTCGCAGCCTGCAGGTGCGGCTGGGAGCGGTGTCGTCGGCGGGCGAGGACGCCGAGCTGGCCGCCTCGGGCAAGGTCATCGAGTTCCCCGGCTTCCTGCGGGCCTACGTGGAGGGGTCGGACGACCCCGAGGCCGAGCTGGAGGACCGCGAGGTCCGGCTGCCCCAACTGGCGGCGGGCGACGCCGTGGCCGCGGTGGAGCTGGAGCCCCGAGGCCACACCACCCAGCCCCCGCCCCGCTACACGGAGGCGTCGCTGGTGAAGGCCCTGGAGGAGCTCGGGGTGGGGCGGCCGTCCACGTACGCCACCATCCTGGCCACCATCCAGGACCGGGGCTACGTGTGGAAGAAGGGCACGGCCCTGGTGCCCTCGTTCGTGGCCTTCGCGGTGGTGGGGCTGCTCGAGCAGCACTTCTCCGAGCTGGTCGACTACGGGTTCACCGCCCGCATGGAGGACGAGCTGGACTCCATCGCCACCGGGCAGGAGGAGTCCCTCCCCTGGCTGAGCCGGTTCTACTTCGGCGACGACGCCAACGGCGCCGAGCCCGGCCTGCGTGGCCCGAACGCCGCGGCCGGCCTGCGTGGCCCGAACGCCGCCACCGGCCTCAAGGGCCTGGTGGGGGACCGGCTCGGGGCCATCGACGCCCGCGAGGTCAACTCCATCCCCCTTCCCCACGTGCCGGGCGTGGTGGTGCGGGTCGGGCGGTACGGGCCCTACCTGCTGCGGGGCGAGGAGAAGGCGGCCATCCCCGACGACCTCGCCCCCGACGAGCTGACTCCCGAGAGGGTCGAGGAGCTGTTCACCAAGCCCAGCGACGACCGGGTGCTGGGCACCGATCCCGCCACCGGCCTGCCGGTGGTCGCCAGGGCGGGGCGGTTCGGGCCCTACGTCCAGCTGGGCGAGGCGGGTGCCGGCGCCAAGGCGCCCAAGCCCCGCACCGCGTCGTTGTTCAAGGACATGCAGCTGGAGACCGTCACCCTGGAGCAGGCGCTGGAGCTGCTCCAGCTGCCCCGCACCCTCGGGAAGGACCCCGCCGACAGGGTGGAGGTGACCGCCCAGAACGGCCGTTTCGGCCCCTACGTGAAGAAGGGGAGCGAGACCCGCAGCCTCGAGTCCGAGGAGCAGTTGCTCACGGTGACGCTGGAGGAGGCGCTGGCCCTGCTGGCCCAGCCCCGGCAACGGCGGGGCGGCGGGGGGCGGGGAGCGGCGGCCGCTCCGCTGCGGGAGCTGGGCGCCGACCCCACCACCGGCGGCACCATCGTCTTGAGGGAGGGCCGGTTCGGCCCCTACGTCACCGACGGCACCACCAACGCCTCCCTCCGCAAGGGCGACACCATCGAGGACCTCACCCCCGAGCGGGCCGTCGAGCTGCTGGCCGACCGGCGGGCCAAGGGGCCGGCCGCGCCCCGCAAACGAGCCTCCCGGGCGACAAAGAAGGCCTGAGCGCCGCCCGGCTCGCGGGCGCTGGCGCGGGTCGGTTGCGCCGGCGGCGCCCGTCCTGAGCGGGGACGGCCGGTGGCGCGGCCCGTAGCCTACGGGCGTGGCCAAGCCCGGCAAGCGGTCGCCGTCCTGGCGCGGGTGGTTGTCGCGCCGGTGGCGGCCCGGGTGGGCCGGCGGAGACGGCGCGGTCCTGCGAGCGGAGCTGATGGCGCCCGACGGCGAGCTGCCCACCGAACCCGTGCCCGCCGCCTCTCACCCCTTCCACGACGACCTGCCCGGTCCCCGGCTGCTCGGCTCGAGCTCGTTCTTCCGGCTGTGGGTGGCCCAGGTGGTGTCCTCGATGGGCGACTGGATCGGCCTGGTGGCCATCCTCTCGCTGGCCGCCCGCATCGGCGGGGCGTCGCCGGAGGCCGCCATCGGCCTGGTGATGAGCGCCCGCATGGTGCCGGGGTTCTTCTTCGGCTCGGTGGCGGGCGTGCTCGTCGACCGGTGGGACCGCAAGCGGGTGATGGTCACCTGCGACGTGGGCCGGGGCTTCGTGCTGGCCACCCTGCCCACCATCGACACCGTCTGGGGCCTGTTCCTCGCCTCACTGGCGCTGGAGGTGCTGACCCTGCTGTGGGCGCCGGCCAAGGAGGCGACGGTCCCCAACCTGGTGCCCACCAGCCGCCTCACCACCGCAAACTCGCTGTCGCTGGCCGCCGCCTACGGCACCTTCCCCGTAGGGGCCGCCCTGTTCGCGTCGCTCACCAAGGTCGCGGAGTGGCTGGGCCGCCACGCCGGCGCCCTCGACTTCCTGCAGCTCAACCAGGAGTCGCTGGCCATCTACGTGGACACCCTGACGTTCTTCTCGTCGGCCGCCCTGATCGCCACCCTGGCCATCCCCCGCAACGACCGCCGCCACAGCCGGATCGACCTCGGGCGCACCTTCACCGACCTCAAGGAGGGCTGGAGGTTCATCGGCACCAGCCCGGCGGTGCGGGCGGTGATGGTGGGGCTGGGAACGGGCCTGATCGGCGGCGGCATGATCGCTCCGCTGGGGCCGACGTTCTCCGACCGGGTCCTCCACGCCGGGCCGCCCGGCTTCGGCCTGCTCCTGACGGCCCTGGGCATGGGGCTGGCCGTCGGGGTGGTGGGCATCTCCACCATCCAGAGCCGCATGTCTCACGCCACCGTCTTCCCGCCCGCGGTGCTGGGGGCGGGGGCGGCCATGATGGCGGCCGCCTCCATGTCGCGCCTGGGGCTCACCATGCTGTTCATCGGGCTGATGGGCGTGTGCGCGGGGACGGTGTACGTGATCGGGTTCACCCTGCTGCAGGAGAACGTGGAGGACGAGCTGCGGGGGCGCATCTTCGCCACCCTCTACACGCTGTCGAGGCTGTGCCTGCTGGTGTCGCTTACCCTCGCGCCCCTGGCCGCCAACTTCCTCGACGACCTGCCCGTCGCCGTGCCGGGCGTGCGCATCACGCTGTGGCTGGGAGGCGCCATCATCCTGGTGGCGGGCGTGCTGGCGCTGCGCACGTTGCACGGGTCGGGATCGAAGGCCCGGTCATGATGGCCTTCTGCCGGTTCATCGCCTTCGAGGGCGGGGAGGGGTCGGGCAAGTCCACCCAGGCCCGCCTCCTGGCCGAGGCGCTGGGGGCGGTGCTCACCCACGAGCCGGGGGCGACGGAGCTGGGGCGGCGCATCCGCTCGCTGGTGCTCGACCCCGCCGGCGGCCATGCCGTCGACCGCCGGGCCGAGGCCCTGCTGATGGCGGCCGACCGGGCCCAGCACGTGGCCGAGGTGATCCGCCCCGCCCTCGACCGGGGCCGCGACGTGGTGTGCGACCGCTTCTCCGGGTCGACCCTCGCCTACCAGGGCTACGGGCGGGGGCTCGACATCGACGACCTGGACTGGCTCAGCCGGTGGGCATCGGGCGGGCTCGAGCCCGACGTCGTCGTGCTCCTCGACGTGCCCCGGGAGGTGGCGGTGAGCCGGCTGGCGGGCGAGCCCGACCGCATGGAGGCGGCCGGCTCGGCCTTCCACGACAGGGTGGCCGACGGCTACCGGAGGCTGGCGGCGGCCAACCCGGCCCGCTGGGTGGTGGTCGACGGCACCGGCCCCGTCGACGAGGTGGCGGCCCGGGTGGCGGCGGCGGCGGGATGACCGGCGGCAGCGACGGCGGTGGCGGCGTGTCGGGCGAGCCGGGCGGCGGTGTGGCGGGCGGCGCGGACG